>CALXAK010000130.1 GCA_944386255.1 uncultured Clostridia bacterium | reverse complement strand
CGTTGCTCCGCCCACAAAGTTATGTCCTGAACACCCGTCGCAGGGGGTTCCTTCCATTACCTATGTTGTCCGGGAGAGCCGTATATATTCCCCCGGCCTAAAAAAATTTTTTCGGGTGCAGTCCCTTCTGTCAGGAGGCGTGGCCGCTACCCCAGTATGAACTCCACAATCTCCTCAAAGCTCTCCCCCCAGCAGTCCACCCGCCAGGGCTGGAACTCCTCCCGGGGGCCAAAGCCCCCGTAGAGCGCAGCAGCAAAGGGCAGAGCGTTGCCCGCCGCGCCCTCCGCGTCCAGGTACCGGTCCCCCACCATCACCGCCCGCTCCGGGTCGCTGATTCCGAGGGCCTCCAGCACCCGGGCGATGCAGGCAGCCTTGCCGGTGTTGTCCCCAGAATCCGCCGCTCCGGCAATCACCTCAAAAATGCCGCAGTCCCCGCCGCACTGGCGAAAGGTGCTGATTATGGAGGGCCTGCTCTTGCTGCTGGCCACCGCCAGGCGCACCCCCCGCTGCCTTAGCAGCCCAAGGCCCCGCTCCACCCCCGGGTAGAGCCGGCAGGTGTATATCCCCTCCCGGTCGTAAAACTCGGTGTAGAGCCGCAGGAACCTCTCCCGGTCCTGCTCAGGGTAGCCGTGGCGGGCAAAGGATTTTGAGAGCGGCGGGCCCATGTAGTCCCGGAGGCTCTCGAGGGTGTGCCTCTCACCGTACAGCTCCCCCAGGGCGTAGCTCACCCCTCCCAGCACCCCGCCGCTGGTGTCCACCAGGGTGCCGTCAAAGTCGAATATCGCAGCCTCAAACGCCATTCTGCCGCCCTCCTGTGCAGGTTTAGTCCGGCAACCATTATACCAGCCAGGCCCCTCCGGCGCAAGGGAAAACGCCGTTTCAAAAATTTTAGCACTCGTGTGCAATGAGTGCTAATAATTAACGCTTTGTTCACATTTCGCTGCACATATTCTTAACAGATGGGGGGTACTCTATAATCGTGGTTCGAGAGAAGAACCGCCGCAGACACAACAACCTACCGCTCAAATAAAAAGGAGAGATTGATATGTTTGAACTTACCTCTTTCACCCGCCCCGAAAGGGACCTTTTCCGCATGATGGACGCCTTTGACCGGGAGATGTTCGGCCGCGGCGGCCGCAGGTCCGGCAGTTTTTCCACCGACCTCTGCGACTGCGGCGACAGCTACAAGCTGGAGGCGGAGCTGCCCGGCTTTAACAAGGAGGACATCTCGGTTTCGGTGGACGGCGACCTGCTCACCATCTCCGCCGAGCACAACGAGACCCACGAGGAGGAGAAGAAGCGCAAGGGCTACGTCTACCGGGAGCGCCGCTACGGCTCCTTCAGCAGGAGCTTTGACATAAGCGGCATCGACAAGGAGAACATCGCCGCCGAGTACAAGGACGGGGTGCTCACCCTGGACCTGCCCAAGCTCCAGAAGCCGGTGGAGACCAGCCGCAAAATCGAGCTGAGGTAACCACCCGGCAGAATGGCCGCCCACCTGGGGCGGCCATTTTCTGTGCCATTAATGGCAACTGGGATTAAAATAGTACACAAAATCCCCGCCTCGCCGGCGGGACAGGCTGTACCAATCATGGTGCAGCGCAGCAAAAAAGGCCCGCTCTGCGGGCCTTTTCGCCTAAATACCCTGGGCCGTTGTCAGCCCATGTAGCTGTAGTTCATGTCCACGTTGCCGCTGATGCCGTTCACCCTGCCGACCGAGGTGTACTGCCACATCTCGTACCTGCCCTTGTAGCTGGAGACCGAACCTCCGGTGTAGTGGGCGAGCCAGATGTAGTAGCCGCCGAACTGGCTGGTGTCCAGCTTGCTCTCCAGCCAGTACTTGTTGGCGTAGACCATGGCGGAGTAGCCGGAGTTCTTAACCGTCTCGCAGAAGGCCACCGTAATCTTGGTGAGCTCGCTGCGGGTGAGGCCGTTGGTTCTGGCGGAGGCGGCTCCCGCGTCCTCCATGTCTATGATGATGGGGTAGTCGAGGCTGTAGCCCTTTACCAGCTCCAGCACCGCCGACGCCTCCTCCACCGCCTCGGTGGTGTTTATGGCCTGGGAGTAGAAGTACACCCCCACCCGAAGGCCCGCGGCCTTGGCGCCCTGGATGTTCTCCCGGTAGCGGTTGTCCTCAACGATCTTGCCGGTGCCGTAGCCCCTGAAGCCGCAGCGGATTATCACAAACTCCACGCCGCTCGCCTTCACGGCGTTCCAGTCTATGCTGCCCTGCCAGGTGGACACGTCAATCCCCAGCACCGCCTCGCTCTCGGCGAGGGCCCCGTCGGTCCCGAACACATAGGCCACGCCCTTTATTATCTGGGCGCCGGTGACCTTGTTGCCGTTCTTGTCAAAGTAGTAGGTTTTGCCGTCCAGGTCCTGCCAGCCGTAGTACTTGGTGACCTGCTCGGTGTAGGTCTGGGTAACCGTCTCGGGGGTGAGGGCGTATATGTATTTGCCGCTCTGGTCGGTGGCGAAGAGATTTATATCCCCGCCCATGGCCCCGCCGGTGGTGTCGGGGGCAAAGCTCGCGGTTATGGTCACGTTGGCCGCCGGCATGGTAAAGGTGGTGCTGGCGCCCATCTGGTCGGTGAAGCTGCCCGCGGTGGCGCTCCAGCCCGAGAAGACATAGCCGCCCGACGGCACCGCGGTTATGCTCACCTGGCTGCCCGCCGCCGCCTTTGCCACCTGGGCGCTGGCGGAGCCGCCGGTGCCGGACTGCACCGTAATGCTGTACTCGGTGACCGAGGGGGCCGCCGGGGAGAAGCTGGCGGTGACCGTCACCGACTCCGCCGGCATGTACATAACGGTGGACGCCGCCGCCGGGTCCTTAAACTCCGCCGAGGAGGAGCTGGCGCTCCAGCCGGAGAAGACATAGCCCTGGGCGGGGGTGGCGGTGAGCTTTACCTCCGAGAAGGCCTCGGCCGAGCTCCGGTCCGCCGAAGCGCTGCCGCCGGTGCCGGCCTGCACCGTCACGCTGTAGGTCTGTTTAAAGATGGTGTATTCACCGGTGAGGTAGCCCTGGGAGTCCAGCACCGGTATCACGTCGCTGAGGCTGCCGTCGGCGTAGTAGAGCCGGCCGCTGGCGGCGTCTATTTTGCCCTTGAAGCGGGTGACCGTCTCGGTGCGGGTCTCATCCACCGTCTCCACCCGGCTCTCCACAAACTCCACCGTGTCCCCAGAGCTAACCGGCGGGGTGGTCTCCTCCGGCCGGTTGCCGCCGCCGTACTGGCTGTCCTCCTCGGCGGAGTTGACCTCGTCCTGGTCCACGATCAGGTCGCCGATGTCCTCAATCTTTACATACTCTATGCGCCCCACCACCGACACAAGGGTGGCCTCCGGCACCACAAAGCCGTCAATGGGCTGCATCTCAACCAGGTAGTCCCCCTCCGAGAGCTGCTCCACCGTCACCTCGCCGTCCATGTCCTCGTCGGTAGCGGTGAACTGCTGTCCGTCCGGGCCGGTGATGTCAAAGACGAAGGCCGCCCCGCTCACCTGCTGGCCGGTTATGTCGGTGACCACCAGGTTCAGGTCCTCCTCCACCGAGGAACCGGTGAGGAACACCTGCCGCAGCTCCGAGCCGCCGATAAGCACCGCGCCGCTGTCGGCGGAGGTGCGCTGCACCGAAGCGTCGGAGGTGAGGTAGGACACTGTGCCGGGTCCGGGGGTGGCGCCGTTCCTGATTAGGTGGCCGTAGTAGAGGCCGGAGCTCAGCACCACCGCAAACAGCGCCGCCAGCGCCCCAATGCGCCGAAGCCTTTTCAGCCCGGCGGCGGTGGGCCGGCGCAGGGAGCTGCCGCTCACCAGCCGTATCATCCTTCGCAGCGGCTGCCGCAGCCCCCGGGAGGGCTGCTGGGTCATCTTCCAGAGCGGGTCACGGCCCTGCTCCCCGGCGGCTGCCGGCCTTGCGGGCAGGCGGCCCTGTATGGTTATGCTCTTGTGGCTCATCCTCCCGGACACCGCCGGGAGAGCGCTCTGCCGCTCCGCGCCATCCAAAAGCTCGCCTATCTCCCCGGCCTCAGCGGAAATCTCCTCCGCCTCGTCCGAGGGCTCGCCGGCCTCGTCAAGTCCGGAGGTGAGCTGCTCCGATTCACATATTTCACCGGCGGCCTCCGCAGCTTCAGCAGAAACAACCTCCGCCTCGTCCGAAGTTTCGGCGGCCTTAGAGGCTGCGGCGGCCTCCGCAGCCTCCGCCTCCAGTATCTCCAGCGCCAGCGCCTCCAGCTGCTTGTCGGACAGCTCCCCCAGGTCCAGCTCCCGGGTCATGTCCTCCAGCACCTGGTCAAAGCCGGGCCTGGTTTTCTCCGGCTCGCCAACCGCCTGCTGCTCAGCAGGCTGCTCTCCCCTTCCAGCAAGGCCCATGCCCTCAAAGGCGGGCCCGGCAAAGGGGTTGAAGCCGCTGTTTGAATTCTCCTTAAAACTCTGCATTGACAAAACCTCTGGGCATAGTTTGGTTAATTATAAACCAAATCTGTCAATATGTAAAGCCGCCCGCCTTACCCTGCCCCCACGGGGGGGCGGGGGGAGCCGGCCAGCTCTCCCGCGGCCTCCGGACAAAAAAAGCAGGCCGAGGGCCTGGCGCCACTCCGGCCAGCCAATGCGGGGCGCGGCCAGGGAGTGTTAATACAACATGTATATTTTTCTTGTTAACTCCCATTTGTATTACGCATGGCCCCGCGTCTCCCTGCTCAGGAGCGCATCTGTTACATGGACGTTTCTTCTCTTCTGCCGCCGCGTCTGCGGGGGCCGCTCCCGGCAGAGGGGAACAGCCCCCTCAAAACCGGCTCTCCGCCTACCCCCGGCCCGTTACAGACGGTGCCGGAGCTCCTATATATAAATACATTTTTAATATACAAAAAAGGAAGGAGCCTTTGCGCAGATGCAGGGCTCCCTCCAAAGGCGGCGTTGCTCCGCCCACAAAGTTATGTCCTGAACACCCGTCGCAGGGGGTTCCTTCCATTACCTATGTTGTCCGGGAGAGCCGTATATATTCCCCCGGCCTAAAAAAATTTTTTCGGGTGCAGTCCCTT
>CALXAK010000129.1 GCA_944386255.1 uncultured Clostridia bacterium | reverse complement strand
AGTTCCGCCGTCGCCCATGGCGCAGGTGGGGCCGCGGAAAGGGAAAAACCCCCGAAAAACCGCGGTTTTTCGGGGGTTTGCAGCGTTTTTTGGGGTGCGAAACGGGCTGTTAGCGCTTGCTGAACTGCGGAGCGCGACGGGCAGCCTTGAGGCCGTATTTCTTGCGCTCCTTCATACGAGGATCGCGGGTGAGGAAGCCCGCCTTCTTGAGGGCGGGGCGCAGGTTCTCGTCCACCTGCAGCAGGGCGCGGGCGACGCCATGGCGGATGGCTCCGGCCTGGCCGGACACGCCGCCGCCGCTGACGGTGACCACCACGTCGTAGCTGCCGAGGTTGCTGGTGAGCTCCAGGGGCTGACGGACTATGAGCTTGAGGGTCTCAAGGCCGAAGTAGTCGTCGATGTCCCGGTTGTTTATGGTGATGGAGCCGGTGCCGTTGTAGAGGCGGACGCGGGCGATGGAGCTCTTGCGCCTGCCGGTTCCGTAGTAGAAGGGCCTGGTCTCGTACATTTATCTCGACTCCTTTCTCAGCCGTTGTAGACTTCGGGCTTCTGGGCCTGGTTCTTGTGCTCGGCGCCGCAGTAAACCCTGAGGCGGGTGAGCGCCTTGCGGCCGATGACGGTGTCGGGCAGCATGCCCTTGACGGCCAGGTACATGGCCCTGTCGGGGCGCTTGGACATGAGCTCCTTGTAGCCCACCTCCTTGAGGCCGCCAACCCAGCCGGTGTGCCGGCGGTAGACCTTCTGCACCAGCTTGTTGCCGGTGAGCACCGCGTCGCGGCAGTTGATCACGATGACATGGTCGCCGCAGTCAACACCGGGGGTGAATATGGGCTTGTTCTTGCCGTAGAGAAGGGTAGCGGCGGTGGCGGCCACGCGGCCCAGGGGCTTGCCCTTGGCGTCGATGATGTACCACTTCCGCTGCACTTCGGAGGCCTT
Organism: uncultured Clostridia bacterium; assembly: GCA_944386255.1. Taxonomy (GTDB): domain Bacteria; phylum Bacillota; class Clostridia; order Oscillospirales; family Ruminococcaceae; genus CALXAK01. Next base: position 4,970 of record CALXAK010000129.1, on the reverse strand, counting down.
GGCGTAGTAGCTGGTCATTTGAATTGCTTCCTTTCGCATCTTATTTGTGCCGTTGCCATTCCGACCGGCGCGAGCTTCGCACAGGTTGGAACGGCAGCGGAACCGGCCCCTTTTGGGGCGCGAAATGTATTATATCCTCCCGCGGGATGCCTTGTCAACGGTTTTTGGCCCAAAACCGGCTGTTATTGGCGGATAGCTCAGTTTTTCTCGCGTTTTCTCCCCTTAGCTCTCTAATGCTCACTTTTCATTTTTTTGGGAAAACCCGCTCCAGCTCCCCTCCGCAGCTGCAGCGGTAGCGCCCGGGGGAGCGGGTGAGTCGGCTTGCCCGCTGGCGGGGGAACTCCCGGCCGCAGCTTCTGCAGCGCAGCAGGTAGCGGGGCTCGAGCGGCGGGATGCCCAGCGCCTTAGGGTCCGCCCGGGTGGCTATGCTGTAGCCGTAGGCCCGGTTCATGGCCCCGGCGTAGGCCTTGAAGAGGGGGCCGTGGTTCTGGCAGCCGGGGCAGGTGTGCAGCAGCTCGTGGGCCAGCAGCTCCCGCTGGGCCCTGGGGTTGCCGGCGGTCCTACCGGAGAGCTCTATGCGAAAGCCCTCCCCCGCCGCCCGGCAGCAGCCCAGGCGGGAGGTGGCCCTGCCGTTGAGCTTCGGGCAGAGCTCCACCTGCCCGCTCACCGGTATGCCGAGGGCCCGCGCCTCGGCCGTCACCTGCCGCAGCAGCTCCTCCAGCTGCTGCATCAGGCGTAGAGGGAGCGGCAGATGCGGCAGACTATCTCGGCGGCCAGCTCGCTGTACTGCACCGCCCCGAAGGAGAAGTCGGAGGTGGCGGTGTCCCCGGCGTCGTCCGAGAGCACCCGCACCGCCACAAGGGGCATGGAGTTGCGCTGGCAGACGTTGGCCACCGCGGCCCCGTCCATGTCAACGCAGAGGCACCCGGTGCGCCGGACAATGTCCTCCCGAAGGCCGGGGCTGTTGATAAACCTGTCCCCGGTGGCCACCACCCCGCACCGGAAGGGCACGTTCATGGTGGTGAGCACATCCTTTGCCAGCGCCTGAATGGCGAGGTCGGTGGCAAAGCGGCTGGCCAGGGTCTTAAAGCCCTCCATCACCAGCAGGTCCATGTCGTGGTAGCAGAGCTCGGTGGCTATCACCGCGCCCCCCACCGGCAGGTCGGCGGTGCAGTTGCCGGCGAGGCCGATGTTCACCACAAGGTCGGGGGTGTACTCGGATATCATGGCCTGGGCGGTGGCGGCGGCGTTGACCTTGCCCACCCCCGAGGCGGCCAGGAACAGGCTGTGGCGGCCCATTACCCCCTCCAGCACCTCGGTCCCGGCTATCTCCTCGTCGTAGATGTTGTCCATGAACTCCCGGAGCTTGTTTATCTCGTACTCCAGGGAACAGATTACCGCTATCCTCATTCTCAAGTCCTCTTATAAACATATTTAAGGAGGCCGCCGGCGGCAGCCTCCCGCAGGTTTTTTATACGTTGAACCGGAACAGGGTCACGTCCCCGTCCTGCATCACATACTCCTTGCCCTCGCTGCGCACAAGGCCCTTCTCCCTGGCGGCGGCCATGCTGCCGCAGGCCTTCAGGTCATCAAAGGCCACCACCTCCGCCCGGATGAAGCCCCGCTCAAAGTCGGAGTGTATCTTGCCGGCGGCCCTGGGGGCCTTGGTGCCGCGGGTGATGGTCCAGGCCCTCACCTCCGGCTCCCCGGCGGTGAGGAAGGAGATGAGCCCCAGAAGGCTGTAGCTCTCCTTGATGAGCCGGTCAAGGCCGCTCTCGGCCAGCCCCAGCTCCTGCAGGAACTCCGCCTTCTCCTCCGGGGGCAGGGAGGCTATCTCCTCCTCCGCCCTCGCGCAGATGGACAGCACCCCCGAGCCCTCGGCGGCGGCGTGGGCCGCCACCCGAAGGTAGTTCTGGTTGTTTTCTGCCCCGGTAAAGAGGTCGTCGTCCGAGAGGTTGGCGGCGTAGATAACCGGCTTTGCGGTGAGCAGCGGCATGCTGTTCACCACCTCCCGCTCCTGCTTGCTGCAGGCAAAGCTCCGGGCGGAGGCCCCGCCCTGCAGGTGGGCGTCCAGCCGCTGCAGCAGCTCCAGCTCCCCGGCGAGGCTCTTGTCCCCCTTGAGCGCCTTCTGGGTGCGCTCTATGCGCCGGGAGAGTATCTCGAGATCGCTGAGTATGAGCTCGGTGTCGATTACGCCTATGTCCCGTATGGGGTCCACCGAGCCGTCCACATGCACCACATTGGGGTCCTCAAAGCAGCGCACCACATGCACAATGGCGTCCACCTCCCTTATGTGGGAGAGGAACTTGTTGCCGAGGCCCTCGCCGGAGGCCGCCCCCTTCACAAGACCCGCTATGTCCACAAATTCAATGGTGGCGGGGGTGAACTTTTTGGGGTGGTAGAGCTCCATCAGCCAGTTAAGGCGCTCGTCCGGCACCGCAACGGTGCCCATGTTGGGCTCAATGGTGCAGAAAAGATAGTTGGCGGCGGCGGCGCCGGCGCCGGTAACCGCGTTGAAAAGGGTGCTCTTGCCCACGTTTGGCAGCCCCACAATGCCGATCTTCATGCTTTTCCCCCGGATTTTGTAATATTGCAATTATATATTATAATGTTTAACCATACAAGTGGGTGAAAAACCGCTTTGCGCCGGGAGTTTTCACGATTTGTTAATTTATTGATGTTAATTTTAATCTTGCGGGAAGCCAGCGCTCCCGCCCCCAAAATTCAAGGAGGACAAAGCCACATGCCCGAGAAGATACTGGTCGTGGACGACGAAAAGAACATCTGCGAGCTGCTCCGGCTCTATCTTGAGAAGGAGGGCTACCAGGTGCTCATGGCCCACAACGGCGCCGACGCGGTGGAGCTGGCCAAGAAGGAGAGCCCCTCGCTGGTGCTGCTGGACATTATGATGCCGGTTATGGACGGCTGGGAGGCCTGCCGCCGCATACGTGAGCAGGGGGACATGCCGGTTATAATGCTCACCGCCAAGGGGGACACCTTCGACAAGGTGATGGGCCTCGAGCTCGGGGCGGACGACTATATTGTAAAGCCCTTTGACACCAAGGAGGTGGTGGCCCGCATAAAGGCGGTGCTGCGCCGCTACAAGACCCCCGAGGACGACGGGGAGGTGCGCTACGACAAGCTGTCGGTCAACATCACCCGCTACGAGCTGCGGGTGGACGGCAAGCAGGTGGACACCCCGCCGAAGGAGCTGGAGCTGCTCTACCACCTGGCCAAAAACCCCAACCGGGTCTTCACCCGGGACCAGCTGCTGGACGAGGTGTGGGGTTTTGAGTACTTCGGCGACAGCCGCACCGTGGACGTGCACATAAAGCGCCTGCGGGAGAAGCTGGAGGGCGTGTCGGACCAGTGGTGCCTCAAGACGGTCTGGGGAGTTGGGTACAAATTTGAGGTTAAGTGAGCTGTTCCGGCGCCGCAAGAGCGGCCTTGCCCGGCGATACACCAACATATATTCCGCCACCCTCATCATCTGCACCCTGATGCTGGGGGTGATTCTGCTGACCTTCTCCACCCAGTACTTCCGCCAGCAGCAGACCGAGACGCTGCAGTACGCCGCCGAGAAGGCGGAGGACATAATCGACCAGAACCTGAGAAGCCACGCCTACGTCTACGTGACCCGGGACGAGGTGGAGGAGCTCATGGGCCTCGTGCGGGACGCGAGCGGCGCCACGGTGTTCTTCTGCGACCTGCAGGGCCACGTGGTCATGTGCTGCGAGGGGGACAGCTGCTCCCACACCTCCACCGTGCTGCCGGAGCGCATCCGCCAGAAGGCATCCTCCGGGGCCTACAGCGCCATAGGTTCGCTGGGGGGCTTTTTGCAGGGGGCCTACTTTGTCTACGGCCAGCCCTACATAAACCTCGGGGCCCTCGGCGGGTATGTGTTCGCGGTGTCGCCGGTGAGCGACATCTTCGGCTACCTGCTGCGGATGCTGATGCTCTACCTGCTCTCCAGCGCCCTCATGCTGCTGGGCTCCTCCATAATAGTCAACTACTCCACCGGCGTACTCACAGGACCCCTTCGGGCCATAGGCAACGCCGCCAGCCGCTTCGGCTCCGGCGACCTCACCGCCAGGGTCCGGGTGGAAGGGGACGACGAGATCGCAAACCTCGCCACCGTCTTTAACGACATGGCCGACTCAATAGAGGAGCTGGAGAACACCCGCCGCAGCTTTGTGGCCAACCTCTCACACGAGCTGCGCACACCCATGACCACCATAAGCGGCTACATCGCCGGAATACTGGACGGCACCATCCCCGAGGACCAGCGGGACAGGTACCTCTCCATAACCCTCGAGGAGGTGAAGCGCCTCTCCCGGCTCTCCCAGTCGCTGCTGGACATAGCCCGCATGGAGGCCTCGGACAGGCAGGCCGAGCTCTCGGAAGTGGACGTCTGGGAGGTTATCCTCAGCGTCATGCTGGGCTCGGAGCGGCGCATAAGCGAAAAGAACATAGAGGTCCTGGAGCTCAATCCCCAGCGGCTGCCGGCGCTCTGCAACGCCGACATGCTGCACCAGGTAATCTACAACCTTGTGGACAACGCCATCAAGTTCACCCCCGCCGGCGGGGAGCTGTCGGTCAGAGCCGGCCAGCAGGGGGACCGGGTGGAGATCGTGGTGCGCAACACCGGCGAGGGCATCCCGCCGGAGGACCTCTCCCGGGTGTTCGAGCGGTTCTACAAGTCGGACAAATCCAGAGCCCTCGACAAGACCGGCACCGGCCTCGGACTGTATATTGTAAAGACCCTTGTGGAGCGCATGGGCGGCAGCATAAGCGTTGAGAGCGAGCTCGGCAGCTACGCCGAGTTCACCGTGCTCCTCAAAGCGCCGCCGCCCCAGCCCCAGAAGCCTGCGGAGAAGCGGAACCAGCCCCGCAAGCTCCCGCGCATGAAACAGAAAGGAAAGGAGCGGGGAACGGATGAATAAAAACTACAAGGACCGCAGCCCCGGCAT
>CALXAK010000128.1 GCA_944386255.1 uncultured Clostridia bacterium | reverse complement strand
GTCTTGGTCATGGCAGCCTGGTAGCAGGCGGTCAGGAAGGAAGCCTCGTTCTGGCCGAAGGAAACACCGTAGACGTTCTCGGTGGTCCACTCGTAGTCAGGGGCAACGTCGAAAACCAGGAAGTTGGTGTCGGGGTAAACGGGGGCGTTCTCGAGGATAGCGTCAATCACGTACCAGCTGGAGCAAACAGCATAGTCGTAGCCGCTATCAAGAGCATCGAGCAGGGAGGGAACGGCGACAGCAGAGTCGGTGCCGTACTCAACCAGAACCTGCTCATAGCCGTACTCCTCAGCAAGCTCCAGAGTGACCACCTGGGACATGTCGTAGAAGCCAAAGTCGCCGAGCTGGCCAACGTAGTTGAGGATCCTGCCGTTGGACTCGGTGGCCTCGTTGCCGCCCTCTTCGCCGTTCTCTTCGCCAGCAGGCTCATTGTTGCCGCCGCAGGCGGTCATGAGCGAAACCAGCATGAGGACCGCGAGGAGGATCGCGAGAAACTTTTTCATGTAAGTTTCCTCCTAAAATAATTGGTGCCTTATATTTTAGCGCTCCGCCCATCACCGGCACTAGATTGAGGGGCAAACCTTTTGGAACGCTTTAAAAACCTCGGCGAACCGAGGCAAAGGTTTTAAAACTATACATCCGCGTGGATGTAAAGGCGGAAAAAACGAATAACGGCTTCTGTTTTCTGAATTATAACACAACAGCCGCGGCTTTTACAACTTTACAATCGGCCAAAAATAGGTTGGCATATTTGTACGCTTCACCAAAAAAGGTAACGAAAAAGTAACAGTTTGATGACAAATATTCCATTTATGTGGAAATGATTGCATTAGACGGGCAGAAATGCAAATTTTAGGTAAAAAATGCTTAACAAACAAAACATACCAGAAATTGAAAACTCTGGGCGCGGGGCAATGGGCCGCCGCCCACAGCAGCCATGCTGCCTAGACGCAAAAATGAGCGGGGAACACAGCCGCCCGGCCACAGGCAAGGCTACTGCTGGTCCTCTTCCCCGCTTTCGGCGGCCTCTTCGGAGATATCTTCCCCGGCGGGCTGCTGTTCTTCGGTTACATCCTCAATGTCTATTTCAGTGTAGTTCACCTGGGTGTTCTTAGCCATCTTGAGGACCGCTGCAACCGCTGCAGCACCCAATGCCAACACCGCAGTGCCCGCAAGCATCCTTGCAAAAATGTTCATAACACTGTCTCCTTTATATATAAATTAATATGAAATACATATTATCATTTATCATCAGAATGACGGCTTCAAAGCTAGTTCACAACTGATTTTATAACAATTTTGACAAAACTGCAACAGGAATTAATCCAGCAGCTCCACAAAAATTGTGGCGCCGCTCTCGCTGAGGCGGCAGGAGGCGCCGAGGCAGTACAGCAGCTCCCGCAGGTCCAGCAGCTGTTCTCCCAGCTGGGCCGGGACCGCCCTCAGGGGGAGGGAGTCGGGCAACGGGAGCTCCCAGCTCTCCCCCGCCCGCCGCAGCAGCAGCCGGTCCCCCTCAAGGCTCGCCTCGGCGCCGAGGGCCTGCAGCAGCGCCTCGGTCTGCTCCTGGCAGAGCATCCGCTCCCGGCTGCGCTCGCCGGTGAAGATCAGGGGCCGGCCGTTCACCCACACCCGGTAGCCCGCGGGCTCGACCCCGTCCCCCACCGCCTGCTCGCCCAGGATGTAGAGCAGGCACCAGAGGTCCCGGGTCTGGCTGTCGAAGAACACCGCCGGGCAGCGCCAGATGTCGGTCATCTCAATGAGCACCGCCGGCATGCCGTAGGTGTTGCGGGCGTAGTTCACAAGGTAGCCCCCGAAGGAGCTCACGTCCTCCACCCCCCAGTCGGAGTAGCCGAAGGCGTCCATGAGCTTCTGGGCCAGCGGGCGGTACTGCTCCTGCCGCTCGAGGGACATGGAGTCTATCCAGTCTATCTGCTCGCCGTAGAGGTGCAGGTCCACAAACACATGGAACGGGATGTTCTCCAGCAGCTGCATCATGGCCCGGGTCTCGGGCTCGCTGGCCGCCTCGGGGCCGAAGTAGTAGCGGGCGCCGGGGCGGTACTGGTAGTTCGCCTGCCACCAGTTGAGGGGGAAGTTGCGGTTTATATCCACCCCGGCGGAGTTGGCCTTCCAGCCCCACCAGCCGGTGTCCTGCATGTCCATGGTGAGCAGCTGGCGGTAGTTGCTGGAGGCGGAGAGGCCGAACTGGGCGATGTTCACCCCGTCGGGGTTGAGCATCACCGAAAAGACGAACTTCACCTGCCCCAGCAGCTCCCCCGGGTCCCCGCCGGCAAACTCCTCCCCGGCGGCAAAGGCGTAGGCGTAGCGGTCGATGAGGAACATGGCGAAGGCGGTAGAGAAGTACTCGCAGCCGTGGATGGAGGCGTTGAGCAGCACCTCCTTCTCCCCGTAGCCCAGGGTAACCACCATCAGCTCCCGGCCCTCCAGGCTCTGCCCCATGCTGTAGGCCGAGACGAGGCCGGGGTAGCGGGCGGTGAGCTGCTCAATGTCCTCCAGCATCTGGTCGTAGGTGTAGGTGACGTAGGGGTCCACCACCAGCTGGGGCTGGAACACACCGGCGCCCGTGTCAAAGACCGGCTGAGCGCCGATGGCCCTGCCCTTGGCCTCGAGGGCGGGCAGGCTGTCGGTGTTTTCTCCGCAGCAGAGGGAGAAGACGCCCCCAGCGCGCTTTACCCCGAGGCCCAGCTGCTCCGCCGAGCTCTCCAGCGGGTAGAGCCGCTGACCCTCCAGCATCCTGCAGGAAAGCTGGGACAGGTCCTTCCGGCCCACCCCCGGCACCGCCAGCAGCAGCTCCTCCGGCAGATATACGGCGCCCTCCAGCACCACCGGCGCGCTCTCAAGGCTGCCGGCGGTGGAGTCCGCCGCCACAAAATCGCAGCACCCCACCGCAAAGGTGGCGGGGGTGACCCTGCTGCGCATACCCGAGCCCGCCGCCAGCGCCGACACCAGCGCCAGCAGCAGCAGAAATACCACACGTTTTTGCAACTTTCAACCGTTCCTCTCAGAATACTGCTACTACTATAATACATCCCGTCCATTCCGGGCAATGCCACCGGTTGTCCAATCTGCACAAAAGAGAGGGCAATAATTCAGCAGCCTAAAGCGCCCGGGATGTGGTACCATTGTGTTGCGGGGCATCCCCGACAAAACTGCAAACAGGAGGCAAACGCCCATGATTA
>CALXAK010000127.1 GCA_944386255.1 uncultured Clostridia bacterium | reverse complement strand
GCACCCTTTGTGGATGTCGCGGGCAGCAGAGCTGCCCCGGCGTTTTGACGCCGCAGCCGCGCAAAAGCGGCCTTTTTACGGCGTTGTTTTCTTATTCTGCCACACCTAAGTCCCACCTTTTTTCTTTTCTCAGACGAGATAGAACGTCCATCCCGGCAGCCTCGCCGCAAAAAGAGCAGCGCCCCCAGTTGGAGGGCGCTGTTTTCATGCCTTCAGCTGGCTCTCGATCCTGCTCACCAGCAGCTCCACTGCGGCGGAGGTGTCCGCAAGGGACGGGACTATTATGTCCGCCAGCTGGCGGGTAGGCTCCACAAACAGCTGGTGCATGGGCTTTACCGTGCTCTGGTACTGCTGCATAACCGAGTCCACCGTGCGGCCCCGCTCCAGGATGTCCCGGCGCAGACGGCGCAGCACCCTTATGTCCGCGTCCGCCTCCACATACACCTTGAGGTCAAACATGCTCCGCAGTTCCGGGTGCTGAAAGATGAGAATACCCTCCACCAGCACCACCGGCCGGGGCTCCACCCGCTGGGTCTTCGGCAGACGCCGGTACTGGGCAAAGTCATAGACCGGGCAGTCCACCGCCTGGCCCTCCCGCAGCTGCTGCAGGTGGCGAACCAGCAGCTCGGTCTCGAGGGAGTCGGGGTGGTCGTAGTTGAGCTGCTGCCGCTGCTTGAGGCTCAGCTCGGGCCGGTCCCGGTAGTAGCTGTCGTGGTAGAGCACCGCCACCTCCCCGGGGAACCGCCGGGTAATGCGCTGGGTGAGGGTGGTCTTGCCGCTGCCGGTGCCCCCGGCGATGCCGATTATGAATACCTTCTCCATCTTCCGCCTCCTCTGGCGGCAACAGCCGCCCAGTGCATTATACCACAACCCACCCGCCACGGCGACCGGGGCCTACCCAAGCTTCGGTTTTGCCGCCGCACCCGGTTTGCGCCCGCCGGCGGCGGCTTCGGCGGTTGGCCTCTGCCCCGGCGACGGTGGTGTTCACCCTTATTGCGCTTGTGCATGGCCTCAAAGGCACCTCTGCCCCGGCGGTTTGGGGATGTTCCTCTGTCCGCGGTCCGTGGAGCTGGGCTGCCGATACCCTGCGGTGTGGGCTCCGCACTCTTTTGGAGGGCTTCGGCGGTTGGCCTCTGCCCCGGCGGTTTGGGGATGTTCCTCTGTCCACGGCCAGCGGAGTTTCCGAAAGGGGGATCCCCTCCCCGCTGCCGGGCTTTGGCAGGGGCGTTTTGCCGCCCCCATTCCTACATGGCCTTATGACTATGACCCCGCAGGTGCGGCCCCCGCGCCCGCCGGAGGCGACAGCAGGTATCCCGTTGTCCGCAGCCCCGCTGGGACCCGGGACTGCAGCTCAGCGGGGGAATGGTTCCACTTTCCGCCAGCGAAAGCTGATGTTGTTCTGATATCTTCGCCTCCCGCGCTTCAACCTAACCAAGCAGGAGGACAGAGATGCGGGCGAATGGTATTGAACTTTTAAATTTACACCATATAATATACAATTTGTAAATTTCAGTAGATATCATCCAAATAGTTTAAAACATAGCCTTTGGAGTGCTCTGAAACTGATTTTGAAGGCGGGACTTGCATTTTGGAGGGAGACGACAACGGGTTTATGCAACATGCCGAAAAGCCGGGCCGTAAGCCTATTTGCCGCTCCACACGACTGCGGCGAAAAATCCGGCGATGGGCATTGTTTTTCCTAAAAAAACTGTTGTTCGGCTGTATTTTTCCGGTTTTTTTCTCCCCAAAACCTGCCGGGAGCGGGAACTTTTTGAGACACGCCCGGACCGGTTGCGGCACCCGGCCGGAGGTGCGGGCAGCTCACCCGAGGCGGCGGCTGCCGGTCCTGGAGGGGAGGCGATGGTGGGAGAAAAGCTGTTGCCGGGGGACAGCCTCTCGCTCCACCGGCGGCGCAGAGCCGTCCCGTGCGGCGGGCTAAAGCTCTGGGATTGCCTCCCCCATTCCCTCTCGGCCCAGCGCAGCCCCAGCAGATTGCTGATGAACGATAAATGGAAAATAAACGACAGTGTGTTTAAAATAGCCCATCTCTTTACCGAAGATGGTACAGACAATTGAACCAACCGCCCTGTACATCCCGCGCCTTAAATGGGACAGTGCCGTCCTATCGGCGGGTGGGCGGGGAAGCCGCGGACGCTGGGATACGAGCGCAGGGCAACAAAAAAACGCCTCTTCCGAACCTGAAGGGCGTTTTTGGATGGTGACCCGTACGAGAATCGAACTCGTGTTACCGCCGTGAAAGGGCGGTGTCTTAGCCGCTTGACCAACGGGCCTGTGGTAGCGGCAATTGGATTCGAACCAACGACACTTCGGGTATGAACCGAATGCTCTAGCCAACTGAGCTATACCGCCACATTTACAATGCCTTGGAAGGCAAACATTATTATACATGCAGGGGACCGCCGTGTCAACATCTATTTTTTGCGCCGGAAGGCGCTTTTTGTTGACAGATTCCCGGTTTTTTGGCCCCTTCCAAAAATGGGACAGTTCCATCCAACGGCCAGCAAACCGCTGGGGAGGCAACTGTCCCATTTTCTGTCAGAAATTGAAATATACGAAGGAGGAGCTTCCGAACCGGCCGAAGCAGAGGGTTATTGCCAGCAGCCCGAGGCAGCTGGCCAGCTGCAGGCCGGGGCGCAGGCGCAGGATGGGGTTGCCCTTTGCGGGGTCGGCGGCGGGGAGCTTGGCGCTGCAGAGCTCCAGGGCGCAGAGCAGCAGCAGCGACCCTCCCACAAGGCAGAGGCAGAGCAGGTTGAACCAGCCGCTGCCGCTGAGCACAGTGTCGGACGCCGAGCTCACAAACTCCCAAAGGCCCGGGCCGGGGAGGGTAAGGCAGCCTATCAGCTGGAAGGCGGAGGAGAGGCTGGGGCTTGCGAAGAAGAGGTGGGCGAGGGCGGCCACCAGGTAGACCTTTACCCTGCCGGCGGCCAGGGCGAGCGCCCCCTTCCTGCGCCGGGAGAAGCGCTGCTCCAGCGCCCGGGCGACCCCGTGGACAAGGCCCCACATTATATAGTTGAAGCCCGCCCCGTGCCAGAGGCCGCTTATGAGGAACACCGCGATTATGGCGGGGGCAACCACCGGCTTTCTCTCCCGGAAGGATCGGGGAAAGACCAGCCGGTCGAAGGCCCGGCACCAGACCAGGGGGGTGAATATGTAGTCGGTGAGCCAGCTGGTGAGGGAGATGTGCCACCGCTTCCAGAACCCGGCGAGGTCCGCGGCGGCGTAGGGGGAGCGGAAGTTCTCCCCGAGGCGTATGCCCAGCATTCGGGCGAAGCCCAGGGCCATGTCGGTGTAGCCGGCAAAGTCGAAGAGTATGCGCAGGTTATAGAGCAGCGCCGCCGCCAGCACCACCGCCCCGCCCCACTCCCGGGGGGAGCTGTAGGCCTGGTCGATGAAGAGGGCGAGCCAGTCCGCCACCATCACCTTTTTAAACAGGCCCAGCAGCGCCCGGCTGCCGCCCTCGGTGAGGTCCTGAAAGCTGGGGCGCCGGAGCTCGCGGAACTGGGGCAGCAGCTCCCGGCTGCGGCCGATTGGCCCGGAGAGCAGCTGGGGGAAGAAGGTTACAAAGCAGAGGTAGGTGAGGAGGTTCCTCTCCGCCGGCACCACCCCGCGGCGGGTGTCTATCATGTAGCCCAGGGTCTGGAAGGTGTAGAAGCTGATGCCCAGCGGGGCTGCGAGACCCAGCTCCAGCACCGGTAGCGAGACCCCCACCGCCCCCAGCAGAAGGCTGAGGCAGCGGGAGAAGAACTCCGCGTACTTGAACACCAGCAGCGCTGCAAGGTCACCCAGCAGGAACCCGGCAAACGCCGCGCTCCTTGCCCGGCCCAAGAGCCTCCCGCAGCAGAGCGGGCAGAGCCAGGAGAGCAGGGCCGAGAGCAGAAGATATATGAGGTACTGCGCCCCGGAGCAGGCGTAAAAGAGGATGCTGGAGGCGAGAATCAAAAGATTCTGCACCCCGGACCTCCTCGGCAGCAGCCAGTAGAGCAGCAGCAACGCCCCCATAAATACCATAAATCTCAGCGATATAAAGCTCATTTTGCCCTCCGTATGGCAAAAAGTCCAATTTATTGGGCAGATGTTGACAACCTATCCAAAGAGAAAACTAACGGACAGTAGATGTTGAAAATCCCCGCTACTGTCCATTTCAACGGAGTTTTAAACGGTTGAAAGTTGAGAATTTTGATGAAAAAATTCACAGAAAAGCGGGTTTTCAAAACCGACGAAAAATTTCTCTTCAGGGCTGCTCAAAAATCAAGAATTGTTGTGAAATTAAACAAATTGCCAGTGATTGAGGCCTTTTCGGGGCTTCGGCGGTGATCTTTCCAGAGCTCCAGTTTGCCTCCAGCGGCCCACAAAACGCAAGATTTTTAGGATCAACTTGCATTGGCAAATTCTCAAAATTACAATTCGCCAATGGGATGAAATTTAGATTTAAAAAGTTGCATTTTGATTTGAAACTAAACATATTTCCCGGCGGAACCGGGCCTTTTTTAATATTTGAGCTTTGGCGCCGGATTTTCACGGGGAGATTCGACAGTCTTTAGAAATTTGCCACTGCTTGTGGCAGCCGTTGACTGGGTGTTTAAAATAACGGACGGCGGAGGTTGTGGACAAAACTGGTGCAAATCAAGGCTCCCCCAGATCTTGCCCGGTGATGCGAAGCGGATTTGGTTTTTTAACCTGTTTTTTGAGGTTCATGAAACCAGGTCTTTTAGAATGGTGCGCACTGCTATCTCGCCAGGATGGTAGCCGTCGTAGAAGGCTGTGAGGTCAAAACCCAGCAAAAATGGGTTAAAATTGCCAACTAATTTTACGCCCGCCTTTTCCGCAGCCTGCTCCATCAAACCCTGGGCTGCAAAGAAGCCTTTGTAGTGCTCCGGGTCCTTCTCCATCTCGGTGTAGAGAAGGTTGGAGATGGGGAAGAGCACCAGCTGCACCTCCACACCGTCCTGCTTCACGCTCTCCAGGAACTGCTCCAACAGCAGAAGGTTTTCGCTGTCCAGGTTCTGGTAGTCTTCGAGGCCTATTATGTTGCCTATGGACTGGGAGGCGTAGGAGAGCTTCTGCTGGTAGGTGGTGTCCCGGTAGCTCAACGGGTAGCAGAAGGACCCGTCGCTGCGCAGCAGCTCCAGCTCCCCATACTGCTGGTCGGTCTCGGTCCAGCTCCTGCCGAAGCCCTGCTTGGAGAGCAGCTGCAGCGAGCTCTGGAAGTAGGTGACCGAGAAGAGGTTCTGCAGCAGCTGGGGGGAGAGGTCGCCGAGGCCGGTTATGTCGTTGGAGGGGTCGGTGTCGGCGAGGGGGTGTATCTCCAGCAGCGAGCTGTCCGCCTCAAGGCCCATTCGGCCGGTGAGGTAGTTGTAGTACCCGTCCCCCACCGCCTGCTTCCAGCGGGTCTCGGTGAGGTCGTAGTTGTCGTTGAGCATCCAGGGGTCCAGGATTATCACCACCCGGTCCGGCAGCTTCTGCTGCTGCCAGAGCACCCCGTAAAAGCCGATTATGTCCTTGAGGCTGCCGCCGGCCACGCCGCAGTTGAACATATCCTCCGGGTCGAGGCCGAGAGCGTCGGCGGAGATCATGGCGGCGCGGCTGGAACCCAGCACCACCACCTCCCGGCGGTCCATGGAGTTCACCACAATCCTGCGCACCAGCCGCTCGTTGTAGTTGCCCACGCCCTCGAGGTTGCTGCCCTCCAGCAGCGCCTCGGCGATTGCGGTGGGGCTGGAGCTGTCCCTGGGGGAGATGTAGAGACCGGAGGCGTCCCCAAAGTAGTTTATAACCGGCACCGCCGCCAGCAGCGCCGCAAAAAGCGACGCCCCCAGCGCCCTTGCCGCGGCGCGGCGGGGCGAAGGGGCGGTGTGACTTTGTTTTTCAATGCGTTTTGCCATTACTTTCCTCTAAAATCCGGCGGTTTGGGCCGTGCTGAAGGGTGAGACGTGGATGTCGGCTGCCGCCCGCTCCCCGGGCGCTGTGGTGGTGGTGGACTATAACATCTATTCCAGCCGAATCATTTGGACGCTCCCCGGGCGCCGTGGTGGTGGACCTGTGGGTCAGGGCCGTCATCGGGGCTGTTTGCCCGGGGCCATCCAGCGCCCGCATGATCCCCTGAAGGGAAGCTCTCCCCTTCAGGCTGGCGGGCGGCGCCCATCTGAGCGGGCTACAGCGGCCGTCCTCATATTCCCCTGCGCGGCGGGCGCGGTCTGCCGCCCGGGGGCGAGCTGCGGCGCGGACAATATGTTGAAGCTTTGCAGCCATACCAAAGCCCTTGCCCTGTCCCCTGCTCCCCTTGAGGCGGGAGTGGTTGGCATCAGGTGTTGACCCGACCGCGCAGGATTTAACAAGGGAACTGGTCCCCCGCTGAAACAGACGGTAGCCGGGGACTGATTTCCACTGGGCGCGTGCATTCAACTGCGCTGGCTGCGGCAGACCGAAGCCGAATGATTTGAATGCGATGTGCGGTCTGCTGCCGGGCTGCCTGTGGAAACTGCCACCGATGTAAAAGCTTGCCGCCAGTCTGTCCGCCGCCCGCCGGGCCACGCCGGATGGGCTGGGAAGGGTATTGAAACTGCTGGGCAACCAAGGGCCGGGCGCGGTCTGCTGTGTTCGGCAGAGGGTGTGCCGGATGGATGCGGCCAATAAGAGAGCAAACAACCGCTGGGGTGTAAAGAATCGCTGTCCTCAGTTTACGGGTGCCGGGCGGGGATTTATATGGCTGACCGGCTGCGATGTAAAAGCTTGCCGCCAGTCTGTTCCCCGCCCGCCGGTTTTGGCTGACAGAAGGGGCTATTTGCCCAGCTTGTTGGCGAACTCCATCAGCTGTTCCTTGGAGTAGAAGTTTATGGTGAGGCTGCCCCTGCCCTTGTCGTACCGGACCGACACCTCCACCCCCAGCGACTCCTTGAGGGACAGCTCCACCTCGGTTGCAATGGAGCTCTTTGCCCTGGGTTTTGCGCTGCGGGGGGCTCTGGACCTGCGCCGGGCGAACTTTTCCGCGTCCCGGACCGACATGCCTGCCTTTGCAATCTCCTTTGCGGCGGCGGTCATCTCCTCCGGGGAGCCGCCGACCGACAGCACCGCCTTGGCGTGGCCGGCGGTGAGGGCGCCGGTTTTCAGCATCTCCAGCACCTCCTCCGGCAGGGTCAGCAGGCGCATGGTGTTGGCCACGGCGGAGCGGGACTTCCCCACCCGCTGGGCGGCCTCCTCCTGGGTGTAGCCGCACTCCTCCATGAGCCGCCGGTAGCCGAGGGCCTCCTCCACCGGGTTGAGGTCCTCCCGCTGGAGGTTTTCCACCAGGGCTATCTCCACCGTCTCCCGCTCGGTGAGGGAGCGCACCACCGCCGGTATGGTGGTGAGGCCGGCGAGGTGGGCGGCGCGGAACCGCCGCTCCCCCGCCACAATCCTGTAGCCGCCGCCGGAGATGGGCCGCACCAGTATTGGCTGCAACACCCCGTGCTCCTTTATGGAGTCGGCCAGCTCGTTCAGCGCCTGCCGGTCAAACTCCCGGCGGGGCTGGTTGCGGTCCGGCTCAATGTCCGCTATGGGCAGCTCGCTGGCAGCCTCTCCCCCGGTGGAGGCGGGCTCCGCGTCGGCAAAGAGGGCGTCCAGCCCCTTGCCAAGTCCTCGTGGATTTGCCAATTGCATCTTCTCCTTGCTGTATTGCTGTTGTGGCGGCCCGCGCAGAGGGCGGGGTATGTAGGCTCTCTGGTAAGGTTGATTGAAAAGGGTGCCGCTGCGCTGCTCTGCCGGGGCGGACTGCGGCTCCATAGCCATATGCCCTGTCCGAGACCGCCCCGGCGCTTAATGCCTGCCGGACCTTCCCGGAAAACCGCGGGGCAAAGGCTGGCAGCAGTCTTTCAATCTCAGCGCCTGCCGTATGTCCTCTGTGCGGCGCTCTCTGCCCTCCAGACGTCGGCTGTGGTCAGGAGCGTTGAAAAATCCCATTGGAGCCGGGCCGCGGTGATGGCTCTCGGTGCCCCGGCAGCTCCGCCGCCGAGCCCCCATAGAGCTCTGCGGATGCGCTGAATCACTGGCTGCGGTCTGCACCGCTGTGGTTCCCCGCCGCGGTGGGGTTTATCTGGCATCAAGCCTCCGCTCTATCCCATCGGTAGGCGGTTTCCCGCCGCGGTGGCCTCACCGCACCGGCAGCTTCCCTGCCCGCTCCTCCCGCGCTTCTTCGACCGGGAGAGGCCTTGCGGTGGGACCGTTTTACCGCCGCCGGCGCCTGGTGTTTCACGTGGAACCATCGCCCGGCCCTGGCAGGATGGGCTCCGGCGTTTCACCTGGAACAGACGGTCAGACCCCCGGGTTTGCCCGGATCACCTCGGCGGCCAGCGAGTCGTAGGCCTCGCTGCCCTTGGAGGCGGAGTCGTAGTAGCGGATGGGCTTGCCGTGGCTGGGGGCCTCCGACACCCTGACGTTCCTGGGGATGGCGGTGGCGTAGACCTTCTGGGGGAAGTACTTTTTGACCTCCTCCACCACCTGCATGGTGAGGTTGAGGCGGGCGTCAAACATGGTCAGCAGCACCCCCTCGATCTCAATGCTGGGGTTGAAAAGGCGCTTCACCTGCCGGACGGTGGTCATGAGCTGGGAGAGGCCCTCCAGGGCGTAGTACTCGCTCTGGATGGGGATAAGGATGGAGTCGGCGGCGTTGAGGCCGTTGATGGTGAGCAGACCGAGGGAGGGCGGGCAGTCGATCAGCAGGAAGTCGTAGCTGTCTTTGACCGCCAGCAGCGCGTCCCGCAGCCGGAACTCCCGGCGCTCCTGGTTCACCAGCTCCACCTCCGCCCCGGCAAGGTTCATGTCCGCCGGAATGATGCTGAGGTTGGTAAACCTGGTCTTCTGTATGGCGTCCACCGCGTCGCAGCTGCCGCACAGGAGGGTGTAGGAGCTGGTCTTGATGGCCCGCTTGTTGTAGCCCACCCCGCTGGTGGCGTTGCCCTGGGGGTCAATGTCCACCAGCAGCACCTTTTTGCCGGCGGCTCCGAGGGCTGCCGACAGGTTTACGGCGGTGGTGGTCTTGCCCACGCCGCCCTTCTGGTTACCGATTGCGATGATCTTGCCCAATTTCTTCTCCTCCCGTTGGTCCGCCCCGTGGAGCGTTCCACGTGGAACAAAATGTTGATAATGACCTGCTGGCCGATGAACTAATTTTAGCATAAAGGCCGCAAAAGTAAAGTGGCGTAGGCAAAATGAGGCTAAAAAATCAATAAAAAAATTGCGATTTTACACTCCCGGTGGGCAAAATTGATTTTTTGGGTTTGGCAAATTTTCTTGACATAAAAACTACCGGATGGCAAATTTTAGAACAGATAATTTCAGGTTAAAAAAGCTGGACAGAGAGCAGTTGTCACCCTCTCCACCTCATCATCACAGCTGCGGCAAGGCCGAATACGACTGCGCACTGGCGTAGAAAAAATGAAATTCCTAATAATATTCCGTCATATGGCCAAAAAGAAGGTAAAAAGGTTAAAATAGAACCGATTCGGCGCCCGAAAGCAGCTGACCCATTTATGGAATGACGCAGATTCGAATATTAGAAAAAAGCAGCCAAACTGACCTGAAAAACACCCTGCAAATGGCACAGGAGATTAATAGGACAATATTTAGAAATAAAATAAATAGGACTATATATAAACATCAGTTCAAGTTTAGAGGGCGAAAAAGTGTACAATAGACCTGTTTTGAGAGAGGAAGAGCGGCGCCGCAGCGAACTCGTGCCAGAGGGGAGAAAAAGATGGTGTCATATGCTGGAAATTAAAGGGACACAGGCAAAACAGGGGGTTCCCAAAAGAGAATGGGCGGATAATAAAAACAAATTTTCTAAAAGAAGCATATTATTTGAAATTGATGTGACTGGTTCCTGCAAAACCCGAAAGAACAAATGAACGCAGGCGAACGAAAGACAAAAATCGCTTGTTGAGACCTCAACCAGAGCATATGTTCCTGAATTTTCAGGTCCCTTTAAGGGCAGTTCAGGAAAGGGTGATTTTGGCATTTCTAGCTCAAAATAGGCGGCGTTTGCCGGAACCTGTTAAAATTTTGCCCAAGTTATCAACGATTTGTAGTTTATATGTGGAAAACTACAATTTTCTACTGATTGACATAAATCTGGCGAATATTCTTTAGCCACAGATTGGGGAAGCAAATGTCGGGGGGGTGATTCTGTTTTGGCTTGAATTGGGCTGAGAGGTGACGAGGTGGCGGCGCGCTCCCCCGCTCCTTAAAGCGAGACCGAAGGGATAATCTATATGTCCCGGTGCATTTGCAGCAGAATGCCGCCAAGGAAATGGCTGATGGAATCACGGGTTGCAGGCGTGCAGATTGACAGAGCATCGGAAGCAGCGGATAATGAAATTATAGGAGGGCTTTAAAATGAAGGACGAGATGGTGACATTGTTTCCGGGAGCGAAACCCTTCAAACCGATGAAATACATTCCGGGTACCAATATTCCGTTTTCGGAGGACCCGTGGCAGATGTCTCCGGAGGAGATAGCCTACTGGCTGGAGGGCCTTTCCCCCAAGGAGCTGGAGGATTGCAGGAAAGCGGGGCAGTCGGACCTGTATACGGCACAGATTATGAGCTTCTTCGGATAGACCCAAATACCCGCGCGGCAATGGATCGTGCGGGTGTTTCTGATTTTGGCCTTGAAACAACCGAAAACCACGAGGCATTTATCCGCGCACTTGACGCGGCGAAAGCTTCCAACAGAAACGGCGCTGCTGCAGATTCCCAAGAGCTTAGAGGAGCTGCAGAGCGCCGTTACCTTTATAAAAGCGGCGCAGCGCAAGGTGCGGTAAAACTGCTGCTCTGCCGCCAGCTGTAAGGTTGGGGAAAGGCGTCCCCGGTGGTCCTGGACTAATCTACACCCGCGGAGACCTGGAGGCGGGGTGGCGCTGACGGTCTGGAAACGCCAGGCAATTGCCGAGATGGATTTTCTTATACCCACCACCCATGAAATGCCGGGGGCAGGCGCAGGCCGG
>CALXAK010000126.1 GCA_944386255.1 uncultured Clostridia bacterium | reverse complement strand
CCCGCCGTCTCGCAGACGCCTCCCAGCAGCTTGGGCCCTTCCCGGCGCAGGGTGAGCCTGTCCCGCTTCACCCCCAGCACATACACCGCCGCGCAGATCCCCATAAAGAGGAAGGTGAGCTCGTAGGCCACGTTGGCCACGCTCTCGTCAAGGCCGCCGTCCAGTATCATGGTGTCCACCACCGTGCCGGCGGCGTCGATGATGCAGTAGAGCACCGGCAGCAGCAGGGCTATAAAGCTCTTGGCGTACTTGACGTTGGCCTTCTGCTGCCGCAGCTCCCGGGAGGTGTCGTCCTCCCGCAGCTCCACCACGCCGAGGCTCACAACCCCCACCGCCACCAGCGCGGCACCCACCCAGACCATGGCCTCGGGGGTCTCCCGCAGGAAGATAAAGCAGAAGAAGGCCGCCACCGCCCCCGAGGAGTTGCAGATGGGGGAGGAGAGGGAGAGCTCTATGTACCGCAGGGCTATGTAGCCCATGAGCATGGACACTATGTAGAGCAGCGAGGCCGGCAGGTACTGCACCACCGCCTCGAGGGTGATGTTGACCCCGCCTATGAATATCTCGTATGCGGCGTGCAGGCCCATCACAAGGCCCACCGCCATAACCATCTTCCAGTGGCTCAGCCGGTCGTCCGGCCGGGAGCCTATTTTTGAAAAGAGATCCGAGCCGCTCCAGCAGAGCAGCGCCGCAAGGGATAGTACAAACCACATGTTGCAAACTTCCTTTCATTCGGCCGCGGGCGCGGCCGCGAGCATTTCCTCTATCTCGGCAAGGCTGGCCGCGGAAAAATCCGCCTGCGACCGGTCCTTGTCCCCCTTGGGGTCCAGAAGGCAGGTTTTGAACCCCATGGCCTTTGGGGTGGCCATGTCGGTTATGGGGTTGTCCCCTATCATCACCGCCTCGGCGGCGGACACCCCCGCACCCTCGAGGCACCTTTCAAAAAACCTCGGGTCCGGCTTTACAAAGCCTATCTCGCTGGAGACGAAGCTCCCCGAGAGGTAGCCCGAGAGCCCCGCCACCTGCAGCCGCCGGTGCTGGATGTTGCCGCCGGAGTTGCTGGCGGCGTAGACCGGCCAGCGCCGGCTGAGGCTCTGCAGCAGCTGCTTTGCCCCGGGTATGGGCACCGCCACCTCCCGGAGCCTCGAGAACAGCAGCTCCTCCGGCTGCTCCCAGGGGCAGCCCTCAATCCCCAGCTCCCGGAACACCAGCTCCCAGCGCAGCTTGCCAATGCCCTCCGGGGACATGAGCCGCCGGTTCACCCGGTCCCAGAGCATCTCGCTCACCCGGTGGTAGCTTTCAAAGGCCCGCTCGCTGTAGGGGAGATCGCAGTCCCGGAACACGCCGTCCATAACCATGTGGGCGCTGGCGTAGAAATCTATGAGGGTGTCGTCCACGTCCACAAAAACCGCTTTTATCATCTGTCCTCCGCTGTTGCCCCGGACCCGGGGCGGGTGTATAATCGGTTAAAATCCCGGAAAGGGGGGAGAGCGCTGAGCCACCTTTGGCGGGGCCCGCAGCCCCTGACTATAGAGCCATACAGCCTTTGGCACTGCCGCCGCTTCCTCAGCCTCTACCAGAGCGACCCCGCCGCCGGCGGGGAGAGCTTCTGCTTCAGCGAGCAGGCCGCAGACCGCCGCTTCAGCCGCCTCGAGGGCGACCGCACCCGCCGTGTGTTCGCCATCTGCCTCAGGGGCCAAACGGTGGGGGAGCTGCAGCTGCGGGAGCTGGACCTTGGCGCCGGCTGCGCCACCCTCTCGGCGGCAATAGCCCGGGAGGAGCTCCGGGGCCGGGGCATAGGCGCCGCGGCGGTGGAGCTGCTGCTGGAGCGGGCGTTTCTGGGCATGGGCCTTCGGGCGGTGTTCGCCGACGCCCTGGAGGGCAACCTGCGCTCCCTCGCCATGCTGCGAAAGGTAGGTTTTGAGGAAATGTCGAGACATGACGGCTCCGTTTACCTGCGCCTTAGTCGGCAGGATTACCTCCTGCGGCTCCGGGACGGCAGCAAAAACCCTCCCCCCGCCGGTGATGGCTGGGAGCGGGCCAGAGATAGCGTTGATGCATCCGCCGAAGCGGCAATAAAAAGATAACATAAAAGGCCGCCCCTTATCAAGAGAGAGGAGATTCCGCCGGGGTTTTGTGCAGTTGCGACAAAAATCACCCGACGGCCCCGGCGCATCCTTAGAATTAGTGCCAATTGCCAATGGCGCCGGGCGGGTGGTAGAATTAACACAATAAGAACGAAAGGAGCCCGCGAACATGTTTGGCAGCTTTTACGGCAACGGTTGTGGCAACGCCAGCTCTCAGCAGCGCGGCGCTTCTTGTTCTGCGTCCAATAACAACAACGTTATAGCCATCGCTATGGGCATCGCTTTTGCGGTGTCCATTTTCCTTATGTCCATTATTAGCTGCATTATTATGCTGGCGGTAGTACTACTAGTAGCTGTAGTAGTAGTATCGCCGTCAATGCGGGCCTTTTGGACTAGGGAAACGGTTTGTACCGGGGCTATGGCATAGCCCAGCGAGTATACACAAGCCGGCTCCGCCAAAAGGCGGGGCCGGTTTTTTGTATATAATCAACTGCAAGATTTTCAAGGAGAAGAAGAGATGAAGAAGTTTATTGCAACCCTGATGGCGGTGGTCATGATGTTCAGCATGGCCGCCTGCGGCACCGGCAGCAACGGAGACGAGGCCGGCGGCGAGAGCGAAGGCGAGAGCGGCGGCGAGACCATCAAGGTCGGCGTGCTGGCCAACACCTCCGGTGACAACGCCATGTACGGCAACGCCGTGGCCAACGGCGTCAACCTCTACATCGACCAGCTCAACGCCTCCGGCGGCATCAACGGCAAGCAGGTCGAGGTTGTGCAGTACGACGACGAGGGCGACGCCACCACCGCCGTCAACGCCTTCAACCGGCTGATGGACGACGGGGTCACCGCGGTTATAGGCTCGGTGCTCACCGGCACCACCGTGGCTGTGGCGGACGAGACCTATGAGGTCAACATGCCCCAGATAACCGCCTCCGCCACCGCCGCCGGCGTCACCGTGCTGGACCCGGAGGACCCGGAGAGCGAGATCCGCACCAACGTCTTCCGCTCCTGTTTCATCGACCCCTTCCAGGGCGAGAAGATGGCCCAGTACGCCTATGAGAAGTCCGGCGCCACCACCGCGGCGGTGATCTTCGAGACCGGCTCCTCCTACTCCGAGGGCCTTGCCACCGCCTTTGTGGACAAGTGCGAGGAACTGGGTGTTGAGGTGGTGGCCAGCGAGGGCTACTCCACCGGCGACACCGACTTTAACGCTCAGCTCACCAACATCGCGGCCCAGAACCCCGACGTCATCTTCTGCCCCAACTACTATGAGGACATCGGCCTCATAGTCACCCAGGCCAGGGCCGCCGGCATAACCTCCCAGTTCCTGGGCGGCGACGGCTGGGGCGGCGTTGCGGGCTACGCCTCCGCTGAGGACATGGAGGGCTCGGTCTACTGCTCCGGTTACGCCCCCGGCTCCACCGACGAGGTCATAAAGTTTGAGCAGGACTACGAGGCCGCCTACGGCGAAGCGGTCCCCAACATGTTCGCTCCCCTCGGCTACGACGCCGCCATGCTCATGTGCAACGCCATAGCCGAGGCTGAGGCCCAGGGCCTTGAGACCGGCTCGGACGAGTACAAGCAGGCCATAATCGACGCCATGGCCGCCACCGACGGCCTCGAGGGCATCACTGGTACCTATGTCTTTGACGAGCAGAACAACCCGGTCAAGTCCGCGGCCATGATAGTGCTCAAGGACGGCCAGGAGACCTTCTCCGAGCTCTACTAATCCAAAAGCCCCCAGCCGGAGCCTCCGGGCTCCGGTGACGGGCGGCCGGCGGACGTCCTTCGCCCCGGCGGAGGCTGTCCGCAGGCTGCCCGCCCACCAACCAACATACAGTACCGCAAGGAGTAATTCTCATGAACCTATCCATCCTGCTGAACCAGCTGGTGAACGGCCTGCAGTCCGGGTCGGTGTTCGCGCTGGTGGCGCTGGGCTACAGCATGGTCTACGGCATAATAAAGCTGCTCAACTTCGCCCACGGTGACATTATCATGGTGGGCGCTTATGCTGCCTGGATGTGCATGGCGAACTTCGGCCTGCACCCGCTGCTCTCGGCGGCGGCGGCGGTGGTGGTGAGCACCCTCGTGGGCATGAGCATCGAGAAGGTGGCCTACTCCCCCCTTCGCTCCGCCCCCAGGCTCTCGCTGCTCATAACCGCCATCGGCATATCCTACCTGCTGGAGAACGGCTTTCAGCTCATCTTCGGCTCCGGGGCCAAGAACGTTGCCAAGTATGTGGCCCCCCTCACCTCCGGCCCCTCCCTCAGGCTGGGCACGGTGCAGATAAGCTTTACCGCCCTCATCACCATCGGCACCACCCTGCTCTCCATGGTGGCGCTCACCCTGCTGGTAAAGCGCACCCGCCTGGGCAAGGCCATGCGGGCGGTGAGCGAAGATATGGGAGCTGCCCAGCTCATGGGCATCTCCCTCAACCGCACCATCTCCTTCACCTTCGCGGTGGGTTCGGCCCTCGCCGGCATCGCGTCGGTGCTCTACATATGCGCCTACCCCCAGGCCTCCCCCACCATGGGCTCCATGCTGGGACTCAAGGCCTTTGTGGCTGCGGTGCTGGGAGGCATCGGCTCCATCCCCGGGGCAATGGTGGGCGGCTTCGCCATCGGCATTGTTGAGGCGCTGGTTTCCGCCGCCGGGCTCTCCACCTGGAAGGACGGGGTGACCTTTGCCATACTCATACTGGTGCTGCTTATAAAGCCCACCGGCTTCTTCGGCCGCCGGGCCATCGAGAAGGTCTAAGGGGGGCATGGGAATGAAAGCTGGGATAAGGCTGTCCACTCCGGCGCGCTACGGCATAAACACCCTGCTGCTGGCGGGGCTGCTGGGGCTGCTGCTGGCGCTCTCCTTTGCCGGGGTCATCACCTCCTACTACAGCAAGGTGCTGATGCTGGCCGGCATAAACATCATCCTCACCGTGTCGCTCAACATGGTCACCGGCTACCTCGGCCAGCTGCCCCTGGGCCACGCGGGCTTCATGGCGGTGGGGGCCTACACCGGGGGCATCTTCCTGAAGGCGGTGGAGGACATATCCGCCTCCTCCGGCGGCATATACTATGTCATGATTCTGGCCGCCCTCATGCTCTCCGGCCTCGCGGCCATGGTCTGCGGGGTGCTCATAGGCATCCCGGTGCTGCGTCTGCGGGGGGACTACCTCGCCATAATCACCCTGGGCTTCGGGGAGATAATCAGGATAATAATCACCAACATCGACTCGGTGTTGGGCTTCAAGCTCACCTACGGCGCCGACGGTCTCAAGCGCATACCCAAGTTTTCCACCCTCACCATCGTGTTCCTGGCGGTGGCGGTCACCTGCTTTTTGATACACACGGTGATGAAGTCCCGCCACGGCCGGGCCATCCTCGCCATACGGGACAACGAGATAGCCGCCGAGTCCTGCGGGGTGAACGTCACCTTCTACAAGGTGTTCGCCTTCGCCATGTCCGCCTTCTTCGCGGGGGTGGCGGGCTGCCTCTACTCCGGCTACATCGGCTCGCTGCAGCCCTCGGTCTTTGACTTCATGCGCTCCATCGAGATACTGGTTATGGTGGTGCTGGGGGGCATGGGCTCCATGCTGGGTTCGGTGGTGTCCGCCACCGTGCTCACCATCCTGCCGGAGGCGCTGCGGGGCTTTGACGACTACCGCACCGTCATCTACTCCCTCACCCTGGTGCTGATGATGATCTTCCGGCCCAAGGGGCTCATGGGCTCCTACGACTTCTCCATGGGCAGGGCGCTGGAAAAGCTGCTGGGCGGCATCAGGGCGCTGCTGGCAAAGGCCGGCGGCAGGTCCGAAAGGGGAGGTAAAAAGGCGTGAACCAGAGCGTTAACTACTCCCGGCGGGTGCTGATACCCGAGCGGGATATGGATAAAACCCCGGTGCTGCAGGTCACCGCCCTCGGCACCGACACCGCAGGCCTCACCGCCGTGCACGGCTCGCACATGCCCCACG
>CALXAK010000125.1 GCA_944386255.1 uncultured Clostridia bacterium | reverse complement strand
AGCCCCCAACACCGTGTTCCGGCTGGCGAAGAAGCTGGGCTACAGCGGCTGGGCGGAGATGCGCTTTGCCATAGTGAGCAGCGGCGAGCCCTCGAGGCAGCGCTCGCCCCAGCCGGACAACTACTCCCGCACCCTCGCCCACCTCTCCCAGTACGACATTGAAAAGCTGCTTCGCAGGATTGAATCCTCCGGCACCACCCTCATCTACGGGCTCGGGGACAGCGGCTACTTCAGCGAGCTGCTGGTAAAGTACTTCCGCCTTGGCGGCAAGCAGGTGAGCCGCAGAATCGTCTACGACTCGGACTACACCGCCGAGCGGCTCACCCCCGCCGACTGTGCCATATTCATAAGCGCCTCCGGCACCAACGCGGTGACCCTCAGGGTGGCGAGGACCGCAAAACAGCGCGGGGCATACATAGCCAGCATAACCCTGGACAGCGAAAACCCCCTGCGGGAGCTTTCGAACCTGCAGCTGCTGTTCTTCTCCGGGGAGAGCGGGCTGGACAACAGGTTTGCCCCGGATCTCACCGGACTTATGCTGATTGTGAGAAAGATTGCCGAGACCTACTGGCAGTCCTGCCAGGAGCTTGTGTGAAAATGTTCACACAAGATTTTCTTTTGATGCAAATTTATAAATTTTAAACATTTAACCATGGAGGATTATATAATCAGAGCAGGGAGAAAGGTTTCCCCCGGTTTTAATTAAAAGGAGGCATTGCAGGGTGGGCCGCAGGTACATAACCGCCGGCAGCGTGATAATCGACGGCATAATCCTCTACGGCGAAGACGAGGTTTCCGGCATACGCATTGGCGGGGGCGGGATATACGCGTCCTCCGGCATACGGATCTTTGAAGACGGGGTGGCCTTTGCGGGTTACTCCGGGCAGGACTTTGAGCAGTACTACGGCGGCTGGGCCAGGTCCAGCGGCATAGACTGCTCAGGGGTGGTAAAAAAGTTCCCCCACACGAGGCTTGTGGACCTCGTCTACAACCAGGAGGGCACCTTTTCCACCAGGGATCACTTCCCGGAATACCGCATACCTCTGGCGGACATGGTGGACGCGGCGCTGCTGCGGCCGCTGGTGGACGGCAGCACCAGAGGCGTGCACATCCTCGCCCGGCCGGTTCCGGAGAACCTGGCGGAGATTTACTCCCTCGCCCGGGAAAAGGGGGTCCGGCTTGGCACCGAACTGGAGGTGTTGGGACTTGCGGGCCGCAGCGACAACCGTGAGCTGCTGTTTGAGCTCTGCCGCTACCTCGACTTCTTCTCCATAAACCTCTACGAGGCAAAGCTCATGTTCCCCGGCCTGCGGGACAGCAAAGATGCTCTGGAACTGCTGCTGGAGTTCCAGAAGCCCTGTTTCTTCAGGATGGGCACCGACGGGGCGTATCTCCTCGCGGACGGCAGAGCCTACTACTCCCCCATGCTGGACGACTTTGGCACCAAGGACCCCACCGGCTGCGGCAACAGCTCCACCGCCGCCGCCTTCTGGGCACTGAACGAGGGCTACGGCCCGCTGGAGGCGTCCTTTATAGGGGCCATAACCGCATCACTCAACGCCTCCTACGAGGGTTTGATTACCGAGTACGGCCCGGCGGTGAGGCAGAGATGCCTGGAGCTCGCAAAGCAGCAACTGGAAAAGCAGCAAAATCAAGGAGGTCAGATATGAAAAAGGAAGAAATGGTCACATCTCTTGTGCGTCAGTCCTTCAAGGCGGCGCCGGTCACAAGGGCGCTATTTGAGAGCGTCTACCAGCGCGCCGGGGAGGCCGCGGGCGGTTTTTGCAGCACCGGACTCATAATACTCACCGGCTGCGGCGACAGCTACTGCGCCGCCCTTGCCATGCAGCCCGCATTTGAGCAGCTGACCGGCTGCAGGACTGTGGCGACCCGCTGCATAAACGTGAGCCGTCACATGACCCCCGACCGGTTCCGCAGCCCCGAGGGCCCGGCGCTGGTGGTGGGCATATCCTGCTCCGGCAACGTCTCCCGGGTGACGGAGGCCATGATGCGGGCGAAGGAGCTGGGCGCCGACACCCTCGCCGTCACCTTCAACCCCGAATCTCCCGTCGGCAGCGCCGCGGGCCTCTCGGTTAGCCCCCAGTTTCCCCACGAGATTGCAAAGCTGGAGGGCCCGGGCTCGCTGAGCTACAACAGCTCCCTCATGGGTCTGCTGGCGTTTGCGCTGAAGCTTGGCGTCGCCAAGGGCCGCGTGAGCTTGGAGGAGGAGAAGGCGGTTATAGACGGGCTCTACCAGTATCTTGACGCCGCCCAGGCCGCCGCGGACGCCTTTGACGACAGGGCGTTCCAGCTGGCGCAGAGCTGGAAGGACATGGACTCCTTTGACTTTATAGGCGACCACAGCGACTACGCCACCGCCTTTATGGGCTCCGCCAAGGTGCTGGAGGCCACCGGCGGCAGGACCACCTACGACGACTCGGAGGACTGGTGCCACATTAACTACTTCCTGCACCAGCCCCAGAGGATAGTGCGGGTGGTGATCGCCAACTCCGACACCGCATCCTTTGGCCGGCTGCTGGAGACCTGCCGCACCATCGACGCCATCGGCAGCCCCATGCTGGTGGTGACCGACGCGGACCCCAGCCTCTTCCCGAAGAGCGCCGAGGTGGTGAGCATGCCAAAGCCCCGCAACTTCTGGCTGGCTCCGGTGATGCAGCACCTCATCTACGACAAGGTGATCGGCTACATCGCGGGGATATGCGGCACAGCCGGGTTCCGCCGGGACGGCGACCCGGAGAACCCCTTCCTCAACGACTTTGTGAAGGACCAGCACCGCATACGCGAGAGCGAGATAAGGATAGTAAAGTGAGCGGCGCGGGGGATACCCCGCTGAAATAAGGAGAACAAGATGGAAAAGAAGTACGACAGCGGCATGCTCCGGCAGCTCCGGGGCGTTGTGAAATCCTTTGATGAGTTCTTTGACAGCGTGAGCTTTGATTACATTGCGAGCTGTGTTCCCGCCGAGGCCGCCAGAAAGATAAAGAGGGTGGTAATCACCGGCTGCGGCGACAGCTACTGCGCCGCCATCGCGGCGAGACCCGTGTTTGAAATCTGCGGCGGCGTGCGCGCGGACGCCCTTCGCAACATCGAGGCCTCGAGGTATTTTGCCGCCTACTCCCCCCTCTCCACCGAGGAGGCCGCAGGCTGCTGCGCCATGGCCATATCGGTGTCCGGCATGCCGGTGCGGCCCCGGGAGGCGCTGCAGAGGATGAAGAAGATGGGCTGCATAACCGTCGCCTTCACCGACAACCCTGACAGCCCCCTCGCCGGCAGCGCCGACTATGTGGTGGGTATGAAGGTGCCAAGGTTTGAGATGGGTCCGCTGGTGGTGCCCTACATGGCCTCCCAGTTCGCCGCCATGATGCTGGCGCTCTACATCGGCACCGCAAACGGCAGCATCAGCATGGACGAAGCGGTGCGCCGCCGCGAGGCCCTGAAGAGTTACGTCTCCTCCTTCACCGGGGAGCTGCTGCCCGACATGGAGAGCCGGGTGAGCGCCCTCTGCGAGGGCTGGCTCCGGGCCGGGGTCAACTACTACGACTACGTGGGGGACGGGGCCGACTACGCCACCGCCTTCTTCGGCTCGGCAAAGCAGGTGGAGTCCACCGGCGAGCTCACCACCAACGACGACGCCGAGGACTGGTGCCACATAAACTTCTTCAACTGCGCCCCCAAGACCACCGCGAGCTTTGTGGTGGCCAACCCCCGCTCCCCCTCCTTCAGCAGGGCTCTGGAGGTGGTGCGCACCATGCTGGCCATGAAGCGCCCGGTGATAGTGATAACCGACGGCGATGCCAGCGCCTTCCCCGAGGGGGCTGAGGTGTTCGCTCTGCCCAAGGCCCCCGAGTCCTGGATGAACCCCATGATGCAGCACCTGCCCATGGACTTTGCCGCGGCAATTCTGGGCGTGCTGCTTGAAAGGGGCGCCTACCGCAGCGATGTTCCGGCCCAGACCGAGGACCGGGCGGTGCAGAAGAACCCGGCCATAACCGGAAGGTTCCGCGAAAGCCGGCTGGAGATCGCGCCCTGGGCGTAAACAACCGGTTTCCGGCAGCAAAAGGGGCCGCTCCCAATGGGAGCGGCCCTCGCTTTGTCATTCGGCGCTGTCGGTGGCCAAAAGGTCGGCGCCGGTGCCGGCAACGTTCTTTAGCACCACCTGGCCTATCTCCACCGGCGGCTGCACCGTGAGCCCTGCCGCGGCGGCGGCGCAGTCCATCACCTTCTGCTTCGGGACCGGGCGGGAGGTCTTTACCGGCAGCGGCCTGCTGCTCCCGCTCACCCTAGCGAGGGCGGTGACGGTGCGCCTCGGGTCGAGGCACTCCTCCCGGCCGTAGCTCTCGCCCCTTTTGCAGCGGTTTCCGGACACCGACACCACCTGCTCCCCCTCCAGCTCCACCCTGAGGCGGCAGCCCACGGGGCAGTTGATGCAGACAAGTTCTCTTATCATAGGACCTCCTCCCCCACCAGCCGGGCGGTGAGCTCCCGAGGCTCACCCGGCAGCAGAGACGCGGGCAGAACCACCTCCGCCATCTCCCCCGGCAGGGCGTGGGGCAGATTCTTTCGCAGCAGCTCCTCCCCGCCGCACAGCACCGAGAACACCGCGTTTTCAAGCGGCTTTTTGGGGCGGAACATGAGCTTTACCTCCTCCTTCGCCGGCAGCAGCAGGTTCTGGGGCACGAGGCCGGACACACCCTCGCCCTGCAGGAGGTGCGCTCTTCTCCCCTCCCGGCGGCCGCAAAGCAGGAAGCGGGCGGCGCTTCGCCCGGCCCTCTCGCTCTCGGCGCTCACGTTGTCCACAAGGTCGTGGACGTGCAGGGCGTTGCCGCAGGCGAACACCCCGGGCATGGAAGTCTCGAGGCTGTCGTCCACTGCCGCGCCGCCGGTGGAGGGGCAGAGCTCTATGCCGGCGGCCCGGGCTAGCTCGTTCTCCGGGATAAGCCCCACCGAGAGCAGCAGGGTGTCGCAGGCTATCTCCCGCTCGGTGCCGGGTATGGGTTTTCTGTTGCGGTCCACCTCTGCGATGGTCACACTCTCCACCCGCTCCCGGCCCTTTATGTCCACCACCGTGTGGCTCAGCAGCAGCGGTATGCCGAAGTCGTCGAGGCACTGGGCGATGTTGCGGGCGAGGCCGCTGGAGTAGGGCATTATCTCCGCCACCGCCTCCACCTTTGCCCCCTGCAGGGTGAAGCGCCGGGCCATTATGAGGCCTATGTCCCCGGAGCCCAGTATAACCACATGCCTGCCGGGCAGGAAGCCCCCGATATTCATGAGCTTCTGGGCGGCTCCGGCGGTGTATACCCCGGCCGGTCTTGTGCCGGGGGTGGCGAGGGCGCCTCTCGGGCGCTCCCGGCAGCCGGTGGCCAGCACCACCGCCCCGGCCCGGAGCTTTATAAGCCCATTCTCCCCCACGGCGGTTATAGTCCGGCCCTCGCCCAGCTCCAGCACGGTTACCCCGGTCATGTGCTCAACGCCCAGTTCCCGGGCCTTTGCTATATACCTTGAGGCGTACTCCGGGCCGGTCAGCTCCTCTTTGAACCGGTGCAGCCCGAAGCCGTTGTGGATGCACTGGCGGAGTATGCCGCCCAGCTCATCCTCCCGCTCCAGCACCAGGACCTCCCGCGCCCCGGCCTCCTTTGCGGCAATTGCGGCGGCAAGGCCCGCGGAGCCCCCGCCCACCACAGCGATGTCCACCTGTCTCATTGCTGCTCCTCCTCAAAAAGCCTGCCCGCAAGCATGCGGGAACCGCCGCCGGACTTTGTGACCTGCTCCGGTGGTATGCCCAGCTCCTGGGAGAGTATTTCAATCACCCTCGTGGAGCAGAATCCCCCCTGGCAGCGGCCCATGCCAGCCCTGGTGCGGCGCTTTACCCCATCCATGTCCCGGGCGCCGAGGGGGCCGCGTATGCAGGCGCGCACCTCCGCCTCGGTGACCAGCTCGCAGCGGCAGACTATCCTTCCGTACTGGGGGTCTGCGGCTACCGCCTGCGCCCGCTCCTGCTCGCTCATGCTGCGAAAGGGCTTTTTTGCCGGGCGGATGGGGTCAAAGTCCCCCTTTTCCTCCGCGCCGAGGCTGCGGGAGATCTCCCCGGCGAGCTCCACCGCAATGGCGGGGGCGGCGGTGAGGCCGGGGGACTCGATGGCGGCGCAGTTGAAAAATCCGGGCGCGCCGGGGGCTTCGCCTATCACAAAGTCTCCGGTGTCTCCGTGGGCGCGAAGGCCGGCGTAGGTGGAGATAAAGTCCCCCTTTGGGAGGCCCGGCCACATCTCCCCAACCGAGGAGAGTATCCTGTCAATGCCCTGCTGGGTGTTGGAGGTGTCAGACCGGTCCTGCTGGTCCTCGGCGGTGGGGCCGAGGAGTATGGTGCCGGAGACGGTGGGGGCTATCCAGATGCCCTTGGTGTGGCCGGTGGCCATGGAGCTGGGCAGCGGGCAGATGGAGCGGCGGAACATTCCGGCGTTTTTAATGTCGAGTATTATATATTCGCCCTTTCTGGGGGTGATGTGCAGCTTTTTATCGCTGACCATGTTGTTGAAGAGGTCGGCAAACACACCGGCGCAGTTGGCCACCGCCCGGGTGAGCAGCTCCCGGCCGTCCTCCAGCAGCACCCGCCAGAGCTCTCCTGCCCGCTCCACCAGCCTTACCGGAGAGGAAAAGGAGAATTCGGCCCCGTTCCGGACGGCGTTCTC
>CALXAK010000124.1 GCA_944386255.1 uncultured Clostridia bacterium | reverse complement strand
ACGCAAGGGGTAGCCGCGGAGAGATGACCTTTCTCGCAACGAGGTAGACCCCTCCTGCCAGCAGCGCCAGGGCGGAGACCTCACCTATGCAGCCGGGGGCCCGGCCCAAGAAGAGGTCCAGCAGGCTCTGCTCCGGCAGCTCGGGTATCTGCATGGTGTGGAGAGGGGTGGAGGAAGAGACTATGTCGGCGCTGCCCACCGAGGCAAAGCCCTCGAGAGGGGCAAAGCGGGTGAGGTAGGCGGGCCAGGCCAGCAGCAGCACTGCCCTTGCGGCGAGAGCCGGGTTAAAGATGTTCCTGCCAAGCCCGCCGCAGAGGCCCTTTACCACCACCACGGCGAAGGCCGAGCCCGCTGCCGGCAGCCAGTAGGGCACCGAGGAGGGCAGGGTCATGGCCAGCAGCAGTCCGGTGACCGCAGCGGAGCCGTCGGAAATGGTGAGCCCCTTCCCGCAGACGAGGGAGAACATCCCCTCGGCCGCCAGCGCCCCCAGGAGGCTGCAGAGCACCAGCAGCAGAGCGCGAACCCCCTGAAGCGCCACCCCCACCGCGAGAGCCGGCAGCAGCGCCAGCACCACCGCCAGCATGAGCCGGCTGGTGCGGTTGCCGCCGTGAAGATGGGGAGAGCCGGAATACACAAGTTCCATACTACTTTTTCTCCTCCCTCAGCGCCGCCTTGCCGCGGCGGAAGCTGTCCACCAGCGGAAGCTCGGCGGGGCAGACATAGGCGCAGCTGCCGCACTCCATGCAGTCCATGAGGTGCAGCCTGCGGAGGGCTTCCCTGTCCCCCGCGGCCTCAAACCGGTACATGTACAGCGGCTGCAGGCGCATTGGGCAGGCCTCGGCGCATCTGCCGCAGCGGATGCAGCTCCCCGGCTGCCGCCGGAAGGGGTTTTCGAGGCAGACAATGGCGTTGGTCCCCTTGACCATGGGCGCTTCAAGGTTTATCTGGGCCGCGCCCATCATTGGGCCTCCCGCGATCACCTTGCAGGCGCCGCCCTTGAGGCCGCCCGCCGCCTCCACAAGCTCGCTGACGGGGGTACCCACCCGGGCGATAAAGTTGCAGGGCTTTGCCACGCCTTCGCCGGTGACGGTGACGATGCGCCGGATGAGCGGCTCACCTTTGTGCACCGCCGCCGCGATGGCGGCAAAGGTGGCGGCGTTGAACACCGCGCACCCCACGTCCCGCGGCAGCTTGCCGGAGGGCACCTCCCTGCCGGTCACCGCCACAATCAGCTGCTTTTCGGCCCCCTGGGGATACCTGGTGGGCAGCTGCACAAGCTCCGCCTCGGGGTAGTCCCCCATGGCCTTTCTCAGCGCCGCGGCGGCCTCGGGCTTGTTGTCCTCGATGGCCACCACCGCACGCTTCGGCCTCGCCACCCGGCACATGATGCGAAGGCCCTCCAGCACCCGCTCGGGGCTGGTCCTCAGCAGCAGGTCGTCGGCGGTTATATAGGGCTCGCACTCGCAGGCGTTGACGATAACCGTGTCTATCTTCTCGGACGGGACGTTGGCCTTTATCTCGGTGGGGAACATGGCCCCGCCCATGCCGACGATGCCGGCCTCTCTGATGCTGTCCAGCAGCTGCTCGTCGGTGAGGGAGGCAATGTCCTCCACCGGCTGCAGCTCCCCGGCGGGGGTATCCAGCTGGTCGTTGTCGACGACCACCGACAGCACCTCGGCACCGTTTATCTGGGGTCTCGGCTCCACCGCGGCAACCACCCCCGAAACCGAGGAGTGGACCGGGGTGCAAAGGCCCTCGCCGTCCCCTATCTTCTGGCCCATCTTCACCCTGTCCCCCGGCTTTACCAGAGGGGTGCAGACGCTGCCCACATGCTGTTTAAGAAGGATTATCACCCTCCTGGGGGGCTGCATCTCCACCGGCCCGATGCCGGCGGTGAGCCCCTTTTTCCCATCGGGGTGAACTCCCCCGAAAAAATATCCCTTCATGAGTTGTCCTCTCTCAGCTGCGCAGCAGCTCCGAAAAGCCTGCGCTCATATACTCCTCTCCGGCGGCGTCCACCCAGACGGCCTCAGCGGAAAAGCTCTCCAGCAGCTCTTCACCCTGCTCAAGGGGCAGGATGAAGAGTGCGGTTGAGAGAGCGTCGGCCCTGCCGGAATCCTCGCACACCACCGTGACCGAGCGCCAGCGGCCGGCGGGCATTAGGGTATCGGGGTCGATTATATGGTGGTACCGGACCCCGTCCACAGTGTAGTACCGCTGGTAATCGCCGCTGGTGACCACCGAACTGCCGGTACAGTAGACGGTGTGCAGGTACTCTCCGGTGTCCCCGTCCGGGTCCTGGAGCCCCACCACCCAGCTGCTGCCATCCGGCTTGGCCCCGGTGGCCTTAACGTTGCCGCCCACACTTATGAGCAGTCCCTCGGGGGCAGTTTGGCAGACCATCTCGAGGGCATAGCCCTTGGCCACCGCCCCCACGTCGAGGCTCGCCTGCGGGTCGTCGAGGTAGGCGGTGCCGCTCTCCCGGTCTATCTTCAGGCACTGGATGGAGGTGTGCTCCGCCGCGGCCTCAAGCTCCGCCATGTCCGGCAGGGTCGCGGCGGCGGGGTCGTTTATTCCCCTCTCCCGCGCCTCGTGCCAGATGCTCA
>CALXAK010000123.1 GCA_944386255.1 uncultured Clostridia bacterium | reverse complement strand
GAGTATCAGACCGAGACCGAGCCTGAGCTCTACGATTACCAGCCCGAGGCCGCCCAGCCGGAGACATACGAGCAGCCCACCCCCGAGGCGGAGGCTGAGCCTGCGGCGGAGTATCAGACCGAGACCGAGCCTGAGCTCTACGATTACCAGCCCGAGGCCGCCCAGCCGGAGGCCTACGAACAGCCCACCCCCGAGGCGGAGGCTGAGCCTGCGGCAGAGCCCGAGTTTGTCCCTGTGGAGGAGCCGGAACCCGCCCCTGCGGCGGAGCCGGAGCTCAGGGCGTCCATACTTGCGGCCATGGAGGAGCCCCGAAGGAGCGCCGCCCAGGGCGAGATGGACTATGAGGGCTTTGGTTTCCCCGACCCCACCAGCACCAGGGAGCTCTCCCGACAGGGCATAAAAGAGGCTCTCCAGCAGCGCCAGCAGCCGGAGGAGATCTCGGTGGACGGGTTCGTGTTTGGCGCCGGGGAGCTGGAGGACGGCCCGGAGGACCAGGTCCAGCAGCTTAACGCCTTTGGCGAGCCGGAGCCCTTTGACTCCGGCGAGCAGCAGCCTGAGCCTGAGCTCCAGCCCCAGCCGGAACAGCCGCTGCCGGGCCAGCAGAGCTTTGACCTGCTGGAGAACCAGCAGCCTCTCTCCGAGATAGACCGCATCGACCAGGAGCTCAAGCGGGCGGTGGCGATGAGGGACTTTTCCGGGGAGTTCACCGAGGGCAACCTCTTTGCCTACAGCGAGCGCCCGGCCTACTCGGTGCGGGACGCCATAAGTGAATACAACATCCAATACGGCGACCAGCCGCCGGTGCCGCTCTTTGAGGGCCTCACCTTCCAGATTCCCGAGGCCAGCTGTACCGCGGTGGTCTCGGAGGAGCCCAGCGCCGTCTCGGAGCTTGTGCGCTACCTGGGCACCGGCTCCGGTGCGGAGGAGACCCGGGACGAGGATTCCCGTTGGCCGAGGCGGGTGCTCTACCTGAGCGGCCGGCCCTCCTGCGCCGAGGGCGCTACCGTGCTGGACTTCCTCGCCGAGAACACCGGCGGGGAAGACAACCGGGAGATCTGCCGCATGTTGCTTGGGGAGCTGGGTCTCTCCGGCCTTGCCAACTCCCCCATGAGCCAGCTGGATGACAGCCGGGCCGCGTTGCTGTCGCTGGTCTGTGCTGAGACCGACTCCACCGTGGACGCGGTGGTGCTGGGGTATGAGTACCTGCAGCCCCTGGCCGAGGACCTGCACCGGTTTGCCCGGGTGATAGGCCTGCTCGGCCGCCAGGGCACCACAGTGGTGCTGGGTTGCTGCAGCCCCGAGCTCGCGGGCGAGTGCGCAAACTACGTCCTGGGATTGCGCGGAGGCAGGCTGGCCTTTGCCGGCGGCTTCCAGGAGTTTGTGGGCAGATTCTGCAAAAAGATAATGTCCTTCTACTGCCCGGATGATACTGCGGTGCTCCAGGTCAGCGGATTCTTTGTGGACATGCGCTTCGAGCGCTCGGGCGATACCGTCACCGTATATGGCAGCGCCGACGAGGGCCAGGTGGAGCAGCTCATTGAGGCTCTGCAGACCCTCGGCGTGGACATGGACCGGGCGGTTATGGAGCCCCGCAGCTTTGAAGAGGCCTTGGAGGGCATGCTCAAGTGAGTGGCAAAGCAACCTTTTTAACCCATGCAAAACAGCAGCACCGGGCCAACTCCACCGGGCTTTTCCGCAGCGCAGTGTTCGGCCTCATCGCCGGTTTGTGCGGTTCTGGCGCCAGCTACATCCTGTTCCTGCTCTACAGCCGGGCTGGGGTGCAGCTGCCGGAGTACCTCCCCCAGAGCCTTCTGGGCGTCGAGTATGTCTACACGGCGGTGTTCTTCCTGGCGCTGATGCTGAAGCTTCTGGCAAAGCCAAAGCTAATATCCTACTACGAGCTGGGGGACAGGGCTGCAAGGCAGCTCTTCAGCCCCCTGGACGGCAGCACCATTGCCCTCTCCAAGACGGTCACAGGCATTGTGCCGCTTGAGTTCAGCTACCTTGTGGGAGCGGGGGTGATGGTCCTTTACGCGAGCTTCATGGAGCTCCCGCTGCTGCCGAACTATGTGTTGACCCTGCTCACGGCCGGTGCGCTGGCCATAGCTCTCACCGTCTCGGTGGCGCTGATGCTGTCGGCGGTGGTGATGGAGGCGCTCTGGGAGCCGGTGTATATGCTGGCCGGCATGGCGGTGGCCCAGGCGGCGCTCTATGTCTTCGGCTACTACAGCTTTATGGACGGCGCCGCGCTCATAAAGGCCCTCGCCTCGGTGGGCAGGCTGGACGGCATCTCGCTGCTCACCGTCACCGCGCTGCTGCTCTGCCTCAACACGGTGGCCAGCATGGTGATACTGGAGCAGCGCCAGAGGGCCAACAGATTTGTGCTTCAGAACGACCTTTCCAAGGCTGCCATTTCCTCCGAGCAGGCGGACTCCCAGCAGTCCGCGCCCGCTGAACCCCCGGACCTTCAGGCGGAGCTCGCCTCCCCGAGGGACGGCCCGCAGCCCGCGGACGAGGGCGGCGGGGAACCTGCTGGGGAGGCAGAAGCGGAGCCGGCGGTGGAGCCGGAACCCGCCCCGCAGCTGGAGGAACAGCAGCCGGAGACCTACCCCGAGCCGGAGCTGGACTTCCAACCCCAGCCCGACCTTTACTCCTTCCAACCCGAGCTGGACATCTTCCAGCCGGAACCAGAGGAGCCGTCCTACCTGCAGCCGCCGCCCTGGGAGCAGCTGGCGCAGGAGTATCCGCCGCCAGGCGGTGATTACCGCAACCTCAACACAACGCGCGCCGGTCCTCTGCCGGCAGACACCATAAAACCATACACACATTCGAGGTCGGACAAACCGCCGGACGAAAGGGCGGCTGCGCCGCCAGGAGAGGAAAAGGAGAGAGTCATGAAGGATCAGGATTATCTGGTTAATCAGAATTACGTTCCGGAGCAGCCCGTCGCAAGGGACGAGGCCGCCAACAGCCGCACCGCCGGGCAGACCGGCGCAGGTGCACCTCTCTCCGCTCCGGCGGCCCAGGGCGCCCCGAGGCAGGAATCCGCCGCCTCGATGCAGAGCGCCGTGGCAGCGGCCCGCCGCAGGATAATGCAGTACCAGAACGAGAGCGCAGGCCGCCAGGCCCCCGCCTCCGGCAGCGCCGCGCCGGCTGCTGCAAGGCCTGCCTCCGGAGCGCCGGCGAGAAGGCCGGCCGCT
Organism: uncultured Clostridia bacterium; assembly: GCA_944386255.1. Lineage (GTDB taxonomy): Bacteria > Bacillota > Clostridia > Oscillospirales > Ruminococcaceae > CALXAK01. The sequence continues at coordinate 9,380 of CALXAK010000123.1, read as the reverse complement.
GCCGCCCAGCGCCCTGCCGCCGCAAGGCCCGCGCCTTCGGCCCAGCGCCCCGCCCAGAAGAGCTCTGTGGATACCTCACAGATAGATTTTTTTCGGACCCCGGCATCGGATGGGACGACGAGATCTTCCACTAATGCCAGTGTGCCCGTCGGACCAAAAGCAGCTGCGGGGGAATCGTATACCCCGCAGGCCACTGCCCGACCGGTGCCGGTATCCGGCCAGCCCGGCCAGCCCGCCAGAGGTGCGGCTCAGCCGGTGCAGGCGCGCCCGCAGTACGATAAAGGCGCGCCAAATGAAACGCGCGGCGTAGCTCCCGAAAGGGTGGCGCCCGCGCCCACCAACAGACTCCGTGCCGCCGCGGGAGCCCCCGTCCAGGGAGCCCCCGTGGCCGGAAGGGCCGCTCAGCAGACCTTCCAGGGCCAGCAGGCGGCCATGCGGCCGGCCCAGCCGGCCCCCCAGATGCGTCCTGCTGGCGACGGCCAGCAGCTCCGCCGCCCCATGCCTCAGCAGCAGGCGGCCATGCGGCCGGTGCACCCGGCCCCCAGAACAGCAGATTCGCCCTCGCCGGAGCAGAACTTCCTGCGCCAGCAGATGACAGAGGGCTTTGATTTGAGCGCCCTTCAGACCCCGCCCCTCGCCGCCCAGGAGCCTCAGCCGGTGTTCCGGCAGCCTCTTGAGGTGGAGGAGGTAAGGGAGGTGCGGCAGCAGCCCCAGCCGGTGGAGCCCGTGCCGGTGGAGCAGCTGGAGCCGGAGGAACTTCAGCCCGAGGCCGAGGTTGTCCAGCAGCCCCAGCCCGAGCCGGAGCCCCAGCCGGAGCAGCCGCCGGTCCAGCCCGGGCCCCAGCCCGCGCCCGCCGCGGCAAGGCAGGGCAGCAAGCGCAGGAAGGGGATATCCCCCTGGGTTTTCCTCCTGCCGCTCATGGCGGTGTCCCTGCTGCTGGCCGGCATGTTTGGCACTGTAACCGCCAGCGCCTTCATAGCCTTTGAACCCATCGGCTTCATAAACACCCTCTTTTCCCTCATCTTCTCCAGCGCCCAGGTGGACTACCTCTGGGTCATGGCCGGCAACTCCTATGGCATGCTCTACCTTGCAATAATGACCCTGGTGCTGCTGCTGATATTTGTGGTGCTGCTGCTGTTGGGCCTGCACCTCACCCGCAGGAACCGCCCCCAGGAGTTTATAGAAGAAGAATAGACCGGCAGGTTAAAAAAGTGGCCCGGGCCCCATCGGCCCGGGCCTTTTGCTGCCCTGTGGCCCCGAAGCGGAGGACGCCGGCTGCTTTTCTTTCGTTGAACTGCCACTACAGGGCTTTGGCACTCATATTTCCCCAACTACCCCGCGGCGGACTTTGGCTTCGCCATGCCATTCCGGCAAAAATCCCGCCGCAGGACCCCTCCGCCCCGGCCTTCCGGGAGACTCTGCCGCCGTGGCCGCTTCTGTGAGGTGGCCCGCAGAACGGCGCTGCCGCTGCTGCCGGGGCGACCATGCCGCCGCCCTCTCAATGCATACCCCCGTCCGCGGCCTCCGCTGCAGCCATCTGCCGCCCCCGCCGAAGTCTCTGGCAGGGACAGTACATTCCGGCTAAAATCCCGCCGCGGCCCATCGCCGCAGTTTCCCGCGGCGAAGATGTTTTGGCGGCGGGATTTCTGACAGAAAAAGGGGAGGGCTCTGGGCCCTCCCCGTCTCTTTATAACTTCAGCTTCAGCGCCTGCGCTGGCTGTTGCCCTGCTGTCCGGCTCTGTTCCGGCCGGCGCCGCCTCTTGGCCCCGCGCCGCTCTGCGCCGGCCTCCTCTGCTGTTCGCTGCTCCTCTGAGCGCCCGTCTGCTGGTTCTGCAGCCGCTGCCGGCGCCTTTTCTCCGCCCGGCGGCGCTCTCTAGCCACCACCACCAGCATGTAGTAGGCGTAGCAGAGCCCCGCCACCAGCAGGATCCCCGCCGCCACCATTGCCGGGGTGGAGCGGAGGATGTCCCCCATGATGTCCATTATCTGGGAGAAGCGGTTTAGCTCCACCGACTCCCGCGCCACCAGCGGCACCTCGCCGATGGCCCTGCCGTCGGCGTATACCGTGGCCACCCCCAGCTGCTGGCCGCTCTCGATGGGGGCGTTCACCGACTCCGGCACCGTCACCTCATAGGTCACCTCAACCGCCTCCTCGCTGGCGGTGTCCACCAGCGTCTGCAGCTCCCCGCCGCAGTAGAGGATGAGGTCGTCCCGCCCAGCAGCATACCTCAGCGCCACGGTGGTGACGGGGGTGTTTATGTCCACCACCGTCTCCCGGCCCAGATTTTCAAAGGCCAGGTCGTAGAGGTACCTCGTCTCGTTGAACACCGAGTTGCCGTCGCTCCAGACCAGGCCGGTGTTCTCGTCCGGCGCGCCCATCAGCACCAGAATAAAGCTGAGCCCGTCCTTCTCGGCGGTGGACACAAGGCACCGGCCGGACTCGTCGATGGTGCCGGTCTTAACCCCCTTCACATAGCTCGTATAGTAGCCGCTGTAGGGGTTCTGCAGGTAGATGGTGGAGAGCAGGGTGCGCTCGTTGCTCATGTCGGTGGCGGGCATGGTGTAGGTGTACTCCTGCATTATCTCCGCAAAGCCCTCCACCGTCAGCGCCCAGCAGGTTATCTTGTAGAGGTCCTGGGCTGTGGTGTAGTGGTTTTCGTCAAAAAGCCCGTGGGGGTTCACAAAATGTGTGTCGGTGCAGCCCAGCTCCTTGGCCTTCTGGTTCATGAGGTCTATGAACTCCTGCCCCCCGAAGTAGGCCGCCACGGTGGAGGCCGCCTCGTTGGCCGAGGCCAGCAGCATGGCGTAGATGAGGTCTATCATCCGCACCGTCTCGCCGCTCATGAGCCCCGCGGAGCTTATGTTAATCCCCTCAAACTCCGCCCACACGTCGTAGGGCACCTGTACCATGGTGTTCTCCGGGTCCTCGGTGAGGGAGAGGGCCAGCGCCGCGGTCATTATCTTGGTGGTGGAGGCGGGGTAGATGCGCTGGGTGGAGTTTTTGGAGTAGACCACCTGCCCGCTCACCGTCTCCACCATGTACACCGCGTTGGAGTAGCTGTCGTAGCCGAGGTCGATGTCGGTCCTGGCGGCCAGGGCCGAGAGCGGGGAGAGGAGCGCCGCCAGCAGCACCAGCGAAGCGAACATGCCAAATAGCCTTCTGTTTTTCAATTCCATGCCTCCTAGTTGAGGGGAGCGCCCCCCGAGTCCTTGAACATCATCTCCACCTGCCGCCGGAGCATGAGGTGCCGCGGGTCTTTGAGGTCCGGGTCCTGCTCCAGAATCTGCTTTGCGCTCTCACCGGCAAAGTATAGCACCCGCTGGTCCGAGGCGAGGTCCGCCGCCCGCAGCTCCGGCAGGCCGTGCTGCCGGGAGCCGAAGAAATCCCCCGGCCCGCGCATCTCGAGGTCCGCCTGGGCCAGCTCAAAGCCGCTGTTGGTGCGCCGCATCATCTCGAGGCGCTGCCGGGTGGCGTCGCCCTTCGCGTCGCTCACCAGTATGCAGCAGCTCTGCTCCTTCCCCCGGCCCACCCGGCCCCGCAGCTGGTGCAGCTGGGAGAGGCCGAAGCGCTCGGCGTTCTCCACCAGCATTATAACAGCGTTGGGGTTGTCCACCCCCACCTCCACCACCGTGGTGGAGACCAGCACCGATATGCGGCCCGAAGAAAACTCCTGCATTATCTTCGCCTTGTCCCGGGGCTTTATCCGCCCGTGTATGAGGCCCATGCTTATCCCCCGGAGCTGGTGCTCCCGCAGGTCCTCAAAGTAGTCGGTGGCGGCCAGCAGGTCGCTCTGGCCGTCCGGGTCCTCCACCAGCGGGCAGACGATGTAGGCCTGCCTGCCCGCGAGGGCGGCCTTTCGTATGAAGGAGAGGTACCTCTCCCGCAGCTCGGAGGACACAAGGTAGGTCTTTACCGGCAGCCTGCCCGCCGGCATCTCGTCGATGAGCGACAGGTCCAGGTCGCCGTATATCATCAGCGCCATGGTCCTCGGTATGGGGGTGGCGCTCATCACCAGTGTGTGGGGGAGGGTGCCCTTGCCGGAGAGGGCGGCCCGCTGCCGCACCCCGAACCGGTGCTGCTCGTCCGCCACCACCAGGGCCAGGTTTTTAAACTCCACATCCCTTGAAATCAGCGCGTGGGTGCCCACCAGCAGCTGCAGCTCGCCGCTTTGCAGCTTCTGCAGCAGGGTGGAGCGGGCCTTGCCCTTGACCGAGGAGGTGAGCAGCCCCACCGTTATGCCGAAGGGGGAGAGCAGCTTTTCAAAGGTGGCGGCGTGCTGGGCCGCCAGTATCTCGGTGGGGGCCGTTACCGCGCTCTGCATCCCGTTCACAGCCGTGAGCCACACCGCCGCCGCCGCGCACACCGTCTTGCCGCTGCCCACGTCCCCCAGCACCAGCCGTGCCATGGGGGTGGGGCGCTGCATGTCCGAGAATATCTCCTCGATGCACCGCCTCTGGGCGCCGGTGAGCCGGAAGGGCAGGGTGGAGGAGAACCTTTTGGGGTCCACCGGGGAGAGCTTTGGCGCGCCCTCCCGCCGGAGGGCGCTGCGCCGGGAATACATGCCCAGCTGCAGCACCAGCAGCTCCTCAAAGATAAGCCGGCGCTTTGCGCTCTCGGCCTGCTTGTAGTCCCGGGGGAAGTGTATCGCCTCCAGCGCCTCCCGGCGGCCCATCAGCCGGAAGCTCTCAAGGTACTCCTGCGGCAGGGTCTCCTCAATATCCTCCCGGTAGGCCGAGAGGGCGCTGCGCACCGCCGAGGCCACCGCCCGGCTGGAGAGCCCCTCGGTGGCGGGATACCTGGGGTAGAGCCCCCCCTGTTCCTCCTGCCGGATGAGGGCCGGGTTTATCATCTCCCGCTGCAGCAACGAGCCCTGCATGCGGCCGTAAAAAAGGTACTCCTCTCCTATTTTAAGGGAGGAGGGGAGGTATTGGTTGTTGAAATAGGTGAGAGTGACCTCGCCGGAGCCGTCCGATGCGAACACCCGGCTCATGGTCCGGCCGCCGCTTATCCTGGTGGGTCCGGCCTTGCCCTCCACCCGCACCCTTATGGCGCAGCTCTCCTGCAGCGGCGCGTCCATCACCTCTGCGGGGCTGCGAAGGTCCAGGTAACCCCTTGGATATATGCGCAAAAGGGCGCCGACAGTATCCGCGCCGAGCTTTGCAAACAGCGCAGCCCGGCGCTCGCCGACGCCCTTGAGGTAGCGTATGTCCAGGGTATCAAGGTCCCTGCTCATTCTGCCGAGAGGTAGTAGTAGTAGACCGGCTGGCCGCCGTCCACCAGGGTCACGTCAATGTCGCTGGAGAGTTTCTGGCGCAGCGTCTCGGCCAGCGCCTCGGCGTCCGAAGCCGCCACATCCGAGCCGTAGGCCACCGTGAGGAAGCTGGTGCCCTTGCGGCAGATGCGCTTTGCCAGCTTCACCACCGCCTTCTCGATGGCGGTGTCGGTGAACACCGGCTTTCCGTTCTCCAGCGCGAGGATGGAGCCCTCCTTTATCTTTTTGCCCTCAAACTCCGCGTCCCGGGCGGCATAGGTCACCGAACCGGTGGTCACCGCCGCCGCGGCCTTCTGCATGGCCGCCTGGTTCTCCTGGGCGGTGGCGTCCGGGTCAAAGGCAACCATGGCCGAAACACCCGCCATCACCGAGGTGGTGGGCACGGTGAGAGCCTCCCTGTCCGCAATGGAGCAGGCCTGCTCCGAGGCCATGATTATGTTTTTGTTGTTGGCCAGCACCAGCACGCTCTTGGCCGGCACCGACTGTATGGCGGCGAGGATGTCGTCGGTGGAGGGGTTCATGGTCTGGCCGCCGCTTACAATGGCGGTGGCGCCAAGGTCCCGGAAGAGCTGCTTGATGCCCTCCCCAGCGCAGACCGCCACAATCCCTATGGGCTGGTCCTCGTCGGGGGCAGTGTACTGGAAACTGTCCTTTGCGGCCCTGGGAGGCTCGCTGCCGGAGCCGGCGGCCTTGAGCGCCTCGTACTGCTCCAGCATGTTCTCGATCTTTATCTTGGAGAGGTACCCGTGCCGCAGCGCCTCCTTCAGCGCCTTGTCGGGGTTTTTGGTGTGTACATGGCACTTTATTATGTCCTCGTCGTCCACGCAGACCACGCTGTCGCCGATGGACTCCAGCACCACCCGCAGTCCGGCCGCCGAGGCGGTCTTGTTCTTCACCACCAGGAACTCGGTGCAGTAGCACTCGGTGAGCCCCTCGTCAATGCCCTCGGTGAATACGCCCTTGCCGGCGGAGCCCTCGTTCTCGGCCTCCTGGTCGGCGGCCTCGATTATGCCGTTGCCCCGGAACACCGAGAGCATCCCCTCCAGGATGTAGACATATCCCTGGCCACCGGAGTCCACAACGCCCGCCTTTTTGAGCACCGGGAGCATCTCCGGGGTCTTTAAAAGGGTGTCCTTCGCCACCTCCAGCGCAGCCTCAAAGAGGTCCACCGGGTCGGCGTAGTTGGCCCACTCCTTCTCCGCAAACTCGGCCGACAGCCTCGCCACGGTGAGTATGGTGCCTTCGCTTGGCTTCATCACCGCCTTGTAGGCAGCCTTCACGCCCTTTTCAAGGCTCTGGCTCAGCTCTTCCGAGCCCATCTCCTGCTTGCCCTGCATGGCCTTGGAGAGGCCGCGGAAGAGCAGCGAGAGTATTACCCCCGAGTTGCCCCGGGCGCCCCGCAGCAGGGAGGAGGCCGCCACCGAGGACACCCTCTCCACGCTGCACCCGTCCGGCAGGGCCTTGAGCTCCGAGAGGGCGGAGCCAATGGTCATGGACATGTTGGTGCCGGTGTCCCCGTCCGGGACGGGGAAGACGTTCAGCTCGTCCACCGCCGCGCGGCGGTTGTGGATATTGTTAGCGCCGGAAACTATGGCGTCTCTCAGCATTGCGCCGGATATCATCTTAGCAAATTCCTCCGAAAATTACTCCGCGGCCATCTCGTCCACGCAGACGTCCACCCTGGCCACCGAAAGCCCGGTAGCCTGCTCCACCGTATATCTAACTCTGTTGGTGATGCTCTTCACGATGGCTGTGATGTTTATGCCGAAGGCCACCTTGATGTGCAGCTCGATCTCGAGCCTGCCGTTCTTCTCCCGCACCCGGACCCCCTTGTCCTGCAGGTCCCTGCCCGCAAACAGGGTCTTAATGCCGTCTATGGGGCCGGAGGTGGCCATGCCGCTCACCCCGTAACAGGCGGTGGCAACGCTGCCCACCAGGTTGGCAAAATACTCTTCGCTCAGGGTAATCACGCCGTAGCTGTTAGTTATCTTTACCAAAACTAATTAGTCCTTTCATGGCAAAACGCCAGTTTATAGGCACCTTAATAATACCTTTTGCCGCCCCCACTGTCAAGCTTGCCCCGGCAGGGATATGCGCTGCACCGAGAGGCAGCGCCCGGTGCGCTGGTCTATCTCGAACAGCGCCCCCGAGAGGGCGGCCGGGGCCTTCATCACCGAAAACCTCACCGGCACCGAGTAGCGCTGCTTTTTAATGGCGAGCTCCGGCGCCACCCCTATCACCGAGCCCTCCGGCCCGGTCATGCCGAGGTCGGTGATGTAGCCGGTGCCCCCCGGCAGCAGCCTGGCGTCGGCGGTCTGGACGTGGGTGTGGGTGCCGAAAAGCGCGGACACCCTGCCGTCAAAGCAGAGCGCCAGGGCTATCTTCTCGCTGGTGGACTCGGCGTGGAAATCCACCGCCACAATGGGGGTGCCCAGCCCCGGCAGCAGCTCCTCCAGCGCCTCGTAGGGGCTGGAGGCCGCAACGTTCATAAAGCTCTGCCCCAGCAGGTTCACCACCGCCACCCGGTAGGCCCCCTTGTCAAATATATACACCCCGGCGCCGGGTATTCCCTTCGCCAGGTTGTGGGGCCGCAGCAGCCCCTCGGTCTCCTCGTACAGCCGCTCCCAGCCCGGCCGCCGGAAGCAGTGGTTGCCGGTGGTTATCACGTCCGCGCCGCTGGCAAACAGCCGCTGCGCCTCGCCCCTTGAGATGCCGGTGCCGGTCTCGGCGCTGTTCTCGCCGTTCACCACCACCAGGTCCGCCCCGAGCTCCGCCTTCAGCCCCGGCAGCTCCCGCTGTATAAGCCCGAGCCCCGGCTCTCCCACCACGTCGCCAATCGCCAAAAGGCGCATACCATACCTCCCGTTCCTCCGGCCTCTCGCCGGATAAGGCAAAGCCCCGGGTGCAGCCTTGGCGGCTCCGGGGCGGTTTAGCGTTGCTATCTTTACTTTGCCACGTCCAGCGCCCGGCTCTCCCGGATCACATGGACCTTTATCTGGCCGGGGTAGGTGAGCTGGGACTCTATCTGGTTCACAATGTCCCTCGCCACCACGGTGAGCTGGTCGTCCGACACGGCGTCCGGCTTCACCATTATGCGTATCTCCCGGCCAGCCTGGATGGCGTAGGAGTTGTCCACCCCCGGGTAGGAGTTGGCAATCTCCTCCAGCTTTTCCAGCCTCTTTATATAGTTCTCCAGGTTCTCCCGCCTGGCGCCCGGCCTTGCCGCCGAGATGGCGTCCGCCGCCATAACTATGAACGCCAGCGGGGTGCCGGCCTCCACGTCCCCGTGGTGGGCCTCGATGGCGTGAACAATCTCGGGGCTCTCCTTGTAGCGGCGGGCCACCTCCACGCCGATCTGGATGTGGCTGCCCTCGGTCTCGTGGTCCAGAGCCTTGCCGATGTCGTGCAGCAGGCCTGCCCTCACCGCCATGGCGTGGTCGAGGCCCAGCTCGTCGGCTATGATGCCGCAGAGCAGCGCCACCTCAATGGAGTGGTTGAGCACGTTCTGGCCGTAGCTGGTGCGGAAGTGCAGCCTGCCCAGCAGCTTCACAAGCTCGCCGTTGAGGCCGTGTACCCCGGTCTCCAGCACCGCGCGCTCGCCCTGCTTGCGGATGGTGTGGTCCACCTCCCGGCGGGCCTTCTCCACCGTCTCCTCTATGCGGGCGGGGTGTATGCGCCCGTCGTAAACCAGCTTCTCCAGCGCCACCCGGGCTATCTCCCGGCGCACCGGGTCGAAGGAACTCACGGTTATGGCCTCGGGGGTGTCGTCTATAATGAGGTCCACCCCGGTGGCGGTCTCGAGGGCCCTTATGTTGCGGCCCTCCCGGCCGATTATGCGGCCCTTCATGTCGTCGTGGGGGATGGGCCCCACCGACACGGTGGCCTCGCTCGAATGGTCGGAGGCGCACCTCGCAATGGCGGTGCTGAGTATCTCCCGGGCCAGGGTCTCCTGGTCGTCCCGCAGCTGCTGCTCATAGTGTTTGATTTTAAGGGCCTTCTCGTGGTCCAGCTCCCCGTCCAGCTGGCGAAGGAGTATGTCCTTTGCCTGGTCGGCGGTGTAGCCGGACACCTTTTCCAGCATCTCAAACTGCTGCTTTTTGAGCTCCT
>CALXAK010000122.1 GCA_944386255.1 uncultured Clostridia bacterium | reverse complement strand
ACAACGGCCTGCAGATCGACGGCCGCGTGACCGACGTGTGCAACCCCGAGGACCTCGGGCAGAAGTTCGCCGCGTTCGGCTGGGACGTGCGCCATGTGGACGGCCACGACATCGCTGCGCTCGTCGACGTGCTTTCCGCCTGCAAGGCGGACCGTTCGGGCAAGCCGCACGCGGTCATCGCCGAAACGGTGAAGGGCAAGGGCGTGTCGTTCATGGAAAACGAAGCGGGATGGCACGGCAAGGCGCCCAACGCCGATCAGCTGGCGCAAGCGCTCGCCGATCTTGAAGCCGTTTCGTGCGAATAGGGGGTCTGTCATGGTGAAACTCGCAACGGGGGACAAGACGCTCGAGAAGAAGGCGACGCGCGCCGCGTTGGGCGCGACACTCGCCGAGCTTGCCCGCGAAGCGGTGCCGGTGGTGGCGGTCGACGCCGACCTGTCCGGGTCCACGACGACGAAGAAGTTCGCCGACGCCGATCCTGCGTTTGCGGATCGCCTGTTCAACTGCGGCATCGCGGAACAGAACATGATCGGCGCGGCGGCGGGGCTGGCGGCCATGGGCCTTGTGCCCTTTGCCTCCAGTTTTGCCATGTTCGCCGCGGGGCGTGCCTTTGAGCAGGTGCGCAACTCGGTTGGCTACCCCCACCTAAACGTCAAGATCGGCGCCACCCACGGTGGCATCTCTGTTGGTGAGGACGGAGCTACCCACCAGTGCTGCGAGGACTTTGCCCTCATGCGCTCCATCCCCGGCATGACCGTTATCTCTCCCGCCGACGACACCGAGGCGAGGGCTGTTGTAAAGGCCGCAGCCGAGTACGAGGGCCCGGTCTACATGCGCTTTGGCCGCGCTGCGGTGGAGGATGTCTACGACCCCGCCACCTACAAATTTGAGTGGGGCAAGGGCATAACCGTCCGCGGCGGTCACGATGTTACCGTTATCGCCAACGGCCTTCTTGTGGGCGAGGCCCTCAAGGCCGCTGCCGAGCTTGAGGTTGAGGGTATTAGTGTGCGCGTTATCGACATGCACACCATTAAACCCATCGATCGCGAACTTGTGCTCAAGGCTGCCGGCGAGACCGGAGCCATTGTCACCGCCGAGGAGCACAACATTCTGGGCGGCCTCGGTTCCGCCGTCTGCGAGGTTGTGGCCGAGGAGTGCCCGGTGCCGGTGCTGCGCGTCGGCGTCAACGATGTGTTCGGCAAGTCCGGCCCCGCCGCCGAGGTGCTCAACTACTTCGGCCTCAACGCCGTGAGCATCGCCGACAAGGCCCGCGCCATCCTCTCTATGAAAAAGCAGTAATCATTATAGCTACCGGCCCGGCGGGAAAACCCCCGTCGGGCCTTTTTATGTGTCGGTGCATACCCTGCCGGCCCCGGGAATAACAATTTGGTGTGAAGAAGTATATTATTCTGCTTTTAATCGTCGCGCTTTTGACCGGCTGTCAGGGGGCGCCGGAAGCGCCCTCCACAAACGCCGCCGATGGGGCCGCGATGCTGGACACCGACGCCGGAGAGGGGAGCTTTTCCACCGCCGTGTGGATGAGCTACATCGACCTTCTCGAGATATTCTCGAACTTTGAGGAAGGGTCCTATGAAACCATAGCCCACAATCTCCTGTCGGCGGGTGTGGACGAAATATACCTTCAGGTGGTTGCCTTTGGCGACGCTCTCTGGGAATCGGAGGTCTATCCCTACGCCGGGGACTTTACCTATGCCTCAGCGCCGCCGCCGGAAAACTTCCTGCAGGACTTCATTGCCGCCATGGGGGAAAGCGGAATAGCTGTTCAGGCCTGGCTCAACCCCTATAGGCTTTACTACGGCGGGAATGAGCGGTACAGCAAATTTTTGTCCGGCTTCGGCGAACAGGACATACTTTACCTTGATGGCAAACCCTATCTTGCTCCCGGCTCGGATGCGGCGGTGGAGACGGTCTGCGCTGCGATTGAGGAGCTGCTCTCCCAATATGAGTTTTCGGGGGTGCAGTTCGACGACTACTTCTACCCCTCAAACTCCCAGGAATTTGACGGTGAAAACTACCGCCTGTATCTGCAGCAGGGCGGGGAACTGCAGCTTGACGACTACCGCCGGGAACGGGTCAACCTGCTGGTGAGCTCTGTCTACCGGACGGTAAAGTCCTTTGGGGAGCAGAAGCTTTTCGGCGTGAGCCCGGACGCCTCTATCGAGAGGGACTACTCCCAGCACTACTGCGATGTTGAGCTCTGGTGCAGCGAAGATGGCTACATCGACTACATCTGCCCGCAGATTTACTACGGCTTTGAGAACGAAACCATGCCCTTCCTCGAGGTGCTGGACAGGTGGTGCAGCGTGGCCTCCGGAAAGAGGCTGATTGTGGGACTTGCCTTCTCAAAAGTTGGCAGCGAGGACGGATATGCCGGCAGCGGCAGCGGTGAATGGTTGAAAAATGGCGACATCATTCTGCGGCAGATGCTGGAAGCGCAGCAGAGGGATGGGTGCTCTGGCGTCGCGCTCTTCCGGTACGGCAGCCTCTTTTTCCCTCCGGAGGAGCAGGCGGCGGCCGCCTTTTCCGAGCTTGAGGGCATTAGAAATTACCTTGGCGGTGAGCTATGAAAAGGGCAATAGGTATTTTGGTTGTGGTTCAGGTTGTCTTTGCGCTGGTGGCCGCCGGGGTGATGCTCTGGGCGGCGCATGGCGGCGGCGAAGGTCCCGAACAGCTGAGACTGCTGTTCGATTACCTTGACTCTCCCTTCAACGGGTGGTTTTAGGTGCTGCATCTGAGGGTGCTGGATGTAAAGGTAAGTGTTTCCTTCTGGTTTGCGGCGCTGTTTGCAGGGCTGTACGCGGTGGGGGATGCGGAAAAGGCGCTCGTCTTCTTTTACGCCGCTGCGCTGCATGAATTAGGACACGTTGCAATGATGCTGCTCTCCGGCGACAGGGTGAGCGAGGTAGGGTTCTACCTCGGCAGAATAGAGATAAAGCGGCGCGAATCCGAGCCGCTCGGCGACAAAAGCCTGCTGCTCATATATTTGGGAGGGATACTGTCAAACCTTATCTCTGCGGCGGTGTGCTTTTCTCTCGGCGGCAGGGCGCTCGCGGTGTGCAACCTGATGCTGGCGGCCTTCAACCTCGCACCCTGCAGGTTCTTTGACGGCGGCCGCTGCCTGTCCCTCGCGCTGCGGATGAAGGGGATTGACTCCGGAGCAGCGGCCCGCGTGGAAGAGGCCGCCTCCTTTGCCGCCGGGTTTGCCCTCTCCGCCGCCGGAGTGCTGGTGCTGACAGGCGGCACCGCATACATCCCCTTTAGCATGGCGCTGATATTTACAGGCTTTAGGGGCTGCTTTTCCGACTGCGACTGTCCTTGATGAAAAGGGAGGATTGTAGTAAAATCAATAGGACTACCAAGGTTAAGGATTTTTGATATGGCGGATTACATAAGGGAAAAGATGCTCCGGGCGGTGCAGAAGCCCGGAAGATACATAGGTGGGGAGCCCGACATAATAAAAAAGGACCTTTCAAAGGTGAAGCTTCGCTTTGCCTTCTGTTTCCCCGACACCTACGAGATCGGCATGTCCCACCTCGGAATAAAGATCCTCTACCACACCATGAACAGCATACCCGAGGTATGGTGTGAGCGCTGCTTTGCGCCCTGGTTTGACATGAAGCAGCAGCTGGAGCTCTACTCCCGCAGGCTTACCACCCTTGAGAGCGGCGACCCGCTCTGCAAGTTTGACCTTGTGGGCTTCACACTGCAGTACGAGCTCAGCTACACCAACATCCTCTATATGCTGGACATCGGCGGCATACCGGTTTTGAGCGCCGAGAGGGGAGAGGGCGACCCCATTGTGGTGGCTGGCGGGCCCTGCGCCTGCAACCCCGAGCCGCTGGCGGATTTTATTGACCTTTTTATCCTGGGGGACGGGGAGGAGGTCAACAACGAGCTCTGCCGCTACATGATCTCCGCCAAGGAAAAGGGACTTTCGAGGGAAGAGACGCTGAGGGGCGCGGCCTCAATACCCGGAATCTACCTGCCCTCGCTCTACAATGTGGAGTATAACCCCGACGGCACCATAAAGCGGCTGCAGCCGGCTGATGGCGCTCCCATGCCGGTAAAAAAGAGAAATGTATCCTCGCTGGACGAGGCCCCATTCCCCGAGTCGTTCGTGGTTCCCCTGATAGAGGTGGTGCATGACCGCGCCACCGTGGAGGTGTTGCGCGGCTGCATCCGGGGCTGCCGGTTCTGCCAGGCGGGCTTTATCTACCGCCCCTTCCGGGCGAGAAAAGCCTCGACCGTCAACAGGATCGCTTCCGACCTCTGCGCCAACGGCGGGTTTTCCGAAATCTCCCTCACCTCGCTCTCCACCAGCGACCACCCGGAGCTCGGGGAGATGCTGGACGACCTCTTGACCTGGACGGCGGACCGGAAGGTAAACCTGTCGCTGCCCTCGCTGCGCATAGACAACTTCAGCCAGGAGCTCATCGACAAGACCACCCGTGTCAAAAAGAGCGGCCTCACCTTTGCGCCGGAGGCCGGGACCCAGCGGCTGCGGGATGTCATCAACAAGAACATAACCGAGGAGGAGATAATCTCCGGCTGCCGCACCGCCTTCAGCTCCGGCTACACCGCGGTAAAGCTCTACTTCATGATGGGCCTTCCCACCGAGCGGGACGAGGACATCGTTGGCATAGCCGAGCTCGCCCAGAAGATTGTGGACCTCTACTACTCCCTGCCCGAGAAGCCCAAGGGCAAATCGGTCTCGGTAAATATAAGCGTCGCATGTTTTATTCCAAAACCCTTCACCCCCTTCCAGTTTGTGGCCCAGGACACCGAGGAGGAGTTCCGCCGCAAACAGAAGCTGCTCATATCCTCGGTGCGGAGCCGGAAGATCTCGGTGAGCTACCACTCCTCCGACACAAGCTACATTGAGGCGGTTCTGGCAAGGGGAGACCGCAGGCTCGGCAGGGCCATTCTCAGCGCATATCGGGACGGCGCGGTCTTTGACAGCTGGGACGAGGGCTTTTCCTACGAGCGGTGGCTCAAGGCATTTGAGGCCGCTGGCATCGACCCCGCGTTTTACGCCTGCCGGGAGAGGGAAGAGACCGAGATAAACCCCTGGGACCACCTGGACTACGGCATAGACAAAAGGTTTCTTGCCGCCGAGTACGGCCGCGCCAAAGCTGCCCTCACCACCGAGCCCTGCAACAAAAAATGCTCCGGCTGCGGAATTGCAGCCTACATAGGGAGGCCCTGTTTTGATAACTGAAAGGCTGTTCTTTTCAAAGCTCCGGGACATGAAGTACATCTCCCACCTGGACCTCTACCGCTGCTTCCAGAGGGCGATTGTGCGCAGCGGTCTGGATGTCTGGTACACCGAGGGCTTCAACTCCCACCTCTACCTCTCCTTTCCCCTCGCCCTTTCCCTTGGGTTTGAGAGCAGCTGTGAGGTTGCGGACATACGGCTCCTGTCTCCCGAGGAGGATATTCCCTCCCGGCTCAACAGCTGCCTACCGCAGGACATAAGGGTGACGGACGCCGCCGAGGCTGTGATGGACCCCGGTGAGATAGCGGGAGCCGAGGACCGCCCTGAGTTTGACGACCTCGAGTTGTCGAGGCAGGCCCTCGAAGAAGCGCTCTGCGGCTCGCTCTCGGGGGAGAGCATTATTGTGCAGAAAAAGACCAAAAAGGGCGCGCTCAAAGAGGTGGATATCAAAAAGGACATCCTCAGCTTTGAACTGCTGCAGGATTCGCAGCTGCTCACGGCGGACGCTGTCCTGAGCGCCGGGATACAGAACAACCTTAACCCCAAGGTAATCCTGGACAGGCTCTCGGAGCGCCTTGGCAGGGAGCCGGACCACTGGCTGGTGAGAAGGACCCGGCTCATCACAAAGTACGGCCGGGATTTCAGATAATTCGAGCGGGAAATTGAAAAAATGCTTGATTCCTGCAACCGGCTGTGATAATATATCTAGGCTCACATGATCCTCTGGTGTGCCAGTGGGGTTAATGTAGATACATTAAGCGGACAGTCCTCTGCCACAGCAAGCTGGCATGAATGTCGGATTTTTGGAGGATTTTAACATGGATGCAATCAAACTCATGACCGAGGGCTGCATTAAGGCGGAGAAGCCCAAGTTCAACGTGGGCGACACCGTCAAGGTCCACGTCAAGATCAAAGAGGGCGACAGGGAAAGAATCCAGATGTTCGAGGGCACCGTCATCGCCAAACAGCACGGCGGCGTCAGCGAGACCTTCACCGTTCGCCGCACCTCCTATGGTGTCGGTGTGGAGCGCGTGTTCCCCATAAACTCGCCCAATGTCGACGCTGTGGATGTTATCCGCACCGGTAAGGTTCGTCGGGCAAAGCTCTACTACCTGCGCGACCGCGTGGGCAAGGCCGCCAAGGTCAAGGAGATGCTCAAAAAGTAACCCAACAGGGCCCTTCCTCCCGGAAGGGCCTTTTGCATTGCGAGAATAATTATAATATAATTGTTTTCAAATCCAATTCCTTGGCAGGTTGACAGTATGGACGAGCGCAACAACCTTGCAAGAGGGGCTTACGAGTGGCTGGATACCCTCGCCACCTGCTTTGCCTTTCTTATGCTGGTTTTCTTTTTTGTAGTAAAGACCTACACGGTGTCCGGGGACTCCATGTACCCAACCCTGGAGGACGGCAGCAGCATGCTGGTGCTGTCCGCCGCCTACTCGCCGGAGCAGGGAGATATTGTGGTGCTGGAACACGCCGGAGGCGCCGACCGCTCCCTGGTTAAAAGGGTGGTGGCTACCGGCGGCCAGACGGTTCACATTGACGACTCCGGGCTGCTCACGGTGGACGGCGAGCCCTTTTTGCTGGGGCACACCATGGGGGAGGAAAACCTTATGGGGGACGTGAGCTTCCCGCTCACCGTGCCGGAGGGCCACATCTTTGTGCTGGGGGATAACCGGGCCGTATCGCTGGACAGCCGCTACCTCTCGATAGGCTGCCCGGCCGAGGAGAGCGTTGTGGGAAAGGCATTCTTTGTATATTCGCCGTCCCACCTCTTTGGAGGGGTTTCATGAGCAGGTTAGAGGAGATTTCCAACATACAGTGGTTCCCCGGCCACATGACCAAGACACTTCGCACCATGCAGAGCGAGCTCAAGAATGTGGACATAGTGGTGGAGCTGCTGGATTCCCGCATACCCGCTGCCAGCAAGAACCCGGAGCTGCAGCGCATCTCCAGCGGCAAACCGAGGCTTCTGATCCTCGGCAAGGCCGACATGGCGGACGCTGATACCACAAAGCGTTGGCTAAGCCACTTTAGGTCTCTCGGCTACGGCGCCGTGGCGGTGAGCTGCCGGGAGAAACGGGCGGCAAAGCAGGTGACCGACGCCATTCGGGGTACGCTGCAGAGCGAGCTCGAGGCGCTCAGCAACAGGGGTATGGCCGGAGCCAGAATAAGGGCCATGCTGGCAGGGGTGCCGAACGTCGGCAAGTCCACCCTGATAAACTGCCTTGCCGGCAGCCAGCGCGCAAAGGTGGAGGACCGCCCCGGCGTTACCAGGGGCAAGCAGTGGATAACGGTGCCCGGCATAGACCTTTTGGATATGCCCGGGGTGCTGTGGCCGAAGTTTGAGAACGCCGACACCGCTGTAAAGCTCGCCCTCACCGGAGCCATAAAGGACGAGGTGCTCAACACCGAGGAGCTCGCCTGTTACCTGCTGGGGGTGCTCCGCCGGGACTACCCGCAAGCCCTTGCCCAGCGCTACAAGCTGCGGGAGGGTGACCTCTCGGAGGAAAAGGACGATTATGAGCTGCTGAGCACCGTTGCAGCCCGCCGGGGCATGCTGTTGCCCGGGGCCGTGGCGGACACCGAGAGGGCCGCGATAATGCTGCTGGACGAATTCCGCGGCTGCAAGCTCGGCAGAATCTCTCTGGAGGAGCCGGGGGCATGGTGATCGAGCGGCTCTATGAATTTGACTTTCGCTACCGCAGGGAATACGGCAGCGTCTGCGGCGTGGACGAGGCGGGCAGGGGGCCGCTTGCCGGGCCCGTCTGCTGCGCCGCATGTGTGCTGCCGGAGGGCCTTCGCATAGACGGGCTCGACGACTCAAAAAAACTCTCGGAAAAGAAGCGCGAGGCGCTGTTTGAGGAGATAAAGAGCTCCGCTCTGGCATACTCGGTGGTGTTCATCGATAATGATGAGATAGACAGGCTCAACATACTCGCCGCCACCATGAAGGGCATGGCCATGGCGGTGGAGCAGCTGCCGCAAATCCCGGGAATTGTTTTAATTGACGGCAACCGGGTCCCGGAAAATCTGGCAAACGCCCTGCCGGTGGTGAAGGGGGACGCGAGCTCCGCCTCCATAGCCGCGGCTTCGGTGCTCGCCAAGGTGTCGAGGGACCGGCTGATGCTGCATTACGCCGAAATCTACCCGGAGTACGGCTTCCAGCGCCACAAGGGCTACCCCACCAGGCAGCACTATGAGGCCATTGACAGCTTCGGCATACTGCCGATACACCGAAAGAGCTTTTTGAAGGGGCGAATATGAATCCTACCGGGAAAAAGGGTGAGAGTGCCGCCTGCCTCTACCTGGTTTCCAGGGGTTACAGCATACTGCAGCGCAACTTCAGCTGCAGGTTTGGCGAGGTGGATATAATTGCAAGGCGAAACCGATTTCTCGTGTTCTGCGAGGTCAAGACCCGGTCCCCCGGGGCGCTGGTGGGCGCCGCCGAGAGCGTTACACCGGCAAAGCGGCGCCGTGTAACCCTCGCCGCCGAGAGCTACCTTGCCGCCTGCGATACCACTGGCCTCCAGCCGAGGTTCGACATAATAGCGGTGGAAAAGCGCGGCCCGCTGTATTTTGTGACGGAGCACATTGAGGACGCATTCTAATGGACTACTTTGACCTTCACTGCGATACACTGACCCGCTGCTGCGACGGCGGTGTGCCCTTTGGCGCGGATGGGTGGCATGTAACCGCCCGCGCAGCCGGGGGCTTTTGCCGATACTCGCAGGTTTTCGCCATCTTTATTGAGGAAAGATATAAGGGCCGGGACGCGCTCAGCGCCTACCGCCGCTACCGGAAATTCTATTCCGAAGAACGCATGCCGAAAGGCCCTCACATACTTTCGGTTGAGAACGCCGGCCAGCTAATAACATCCGAGAATGACATTTCCAAGCTGGCAGGGGATGGGGTGAGGATTTTTTCTCTCACCTGGAACTCCGATGGGCCTCTTGCCGGCGGCTGCCTTGGGGCCGGCCTCGGCCTCACCCCGCTCGGGAGAATGGCGGTAAGGAAAGGGGAGGGCCTTGGCATGCTGCTCGACATCTCCCACCTTTCCGACAGGGGCGCCGAACAGCTCTTTTCCATGGCCCAGGGCCCCGTTCTCGCCACCCACTCCAACGCGAGGTCGGTCTGCCGCCACCCCCGCAACCTCGACGATTGGCAGATAGATGAGATAATAAGAAGAGGCGGACTCATAGGACTCAATCTCCACGACCCATTTCTCCGGGACGGGGGAGGGGCCGACATCAACGACCTTATACGCCACGCGGACGCCATACTGGAAAGGGGAGGCGGGAGGGCCCTTGCAATGGGTTCTGACTTTGACGGCTGCACGCTCCCGGGTTTTATAAAAAACGGCCTTGCCGGGGTGGAGGAAATCTTCCGCGCCTTCTGTGAGAGCTTTGGGAAAGAGCTTACAGAGAGGATATTTTACCAAAACGCCGCGGATCTGCTGCTCGGCGGCTCCATAGCAAAGGATTAAGTGATATGTCTCTTTTTGTCATAGGCGACCTCCATTTATCGCTGGGAGCAGACAAGCCCATGAACATCTTCCCCGGTTGGGACAACCATGTGCAGCGGCTGGAGAGCGCCTGGCGGCGGCTGGTGTCGCCGGAGGACACGGTGGTGGTGCCGGGGGATATCTCCTGGTCCATGACTCTGGAGGGCGCGCTGGAGGACTTTAGGTTTGTGGATTCCCTGCCGGGAACCAAGATCATCCTAAAGGGCAACCACGACTACTGGTGGGGCACCGCCGCCAAGATAACCGCCTGGTTTGAAAAGAACGGGATTTCGACGGTGCGGGTGCTGCATAATAACTCATATATAGCCGAGGGTGTGGCCATCTGCGGCACCAGAGGCTGGTTCTTTGAAAAGGGGGAGAAGCACAGCGAAAAGATACTCCAGCGTGAGGCCATAAGGCTAAAGCTCTCCTGCGACTCGGTTCCAAAGGACTTTTCGGGGGAGAGAATTGTGTTTCTGCACTACCCGCCCATTTATTCAAATTTCAAGGTTCAGGGCATGCTGGACGCCGTCAAGCAGACCGGCGCCAGGCGCTGTTTTTACTGCCACGTGCACGGCGAGAGCATCCCCTTTGCCTTTAACGGCGAAGAGGACGGGGTGAGGTACCAGCTGGCGTCGGCGGATTATCTCGGCTTTAAGCCCTTTTATATTAATAAAATGTAGGGCCGGGCTGGATTTTAATATTTAGTTGTGCTATAATTCTTGAGCATATGAATTTTCGGAGGAAGAATATTAATGGTACTTAAAGAGCATCGCAAGGGCGAGGACGGCAGAGATGAACTCCTGGTCAGCGTTGACGCCGAGGCGTTCGCAAAGGCCATCGATCGCGCCTACAGCAAAACCAAGAACAAGATAAACGTTCCCGGGTTCCGCAAGGGCAAGGCTCCCCGCAACATGATTGAGAAGCTCTACGGAGAGGGTTTTTTTTATGAGGACGCCATTAACGACCTTCTTCCCGACGCCTTCGACGAGGCTCTGCGCAAGGCCGACATCGAGATAATCGGCCGTCCGGACGTGGAGATCGTCAGCGCCGGCAGGAAGGACGGTGTGGAGCTCAGCTTTAAGGTCGATCTGCGGCCCGAGCTCACCATTAAGAAGTACAAGGGTATAGCGGCTTCCAAAGAGGTACATAATGTTGAGGACGCTGACATCGACTCCGAGATAAAGCGCCTTATGGAAAAGGCGTCGAGGCTTGTCGAGGTCGAGGACCGCGCCGCCGAGAAGGACGATGTTGCTGTAATCGACTTTGAGGGCTTTGTGGACGGTGTCGCCTTTGAGGGCGGCAAGGGTGAAAAGTACAACCTCACCCTGGGTTCCGGCCAGTTCATACCCGGCTTTGAGGACCAGATAATCGGCAAAAAGCCCGGAGATGAGTTTGACGTAAACGTCACCTTCCCCGAGGACTACGGCGCCGAGGAGCTGGCCGGCAAGGCCGCGACCTTCAAGTGCAAGCTCCACGAGCTCCGGCACAAGGAATACCCCGAGCTTGACGACGAGTTCGCGAAGGACGTGAGCGAGTACAACACCCTTGACGAGCTCAAGGCCAGCATCCGTGAAAAGCTGGAGAAGGCGGGCAACGACGCCGCCGAGGCCCAGTTTGAAAACGACATCTCGGACGAGCTCATAAAGAACCTTGAGGGCGACATCCCCGAGGTGATGATTGAGAGCCGCATCGATGAGATGCTCCGTGACTTCGCCTACAGGATGAGCTCTCAGGGCCTTGACCTTGAGACCTACATGAAGATAACCGGTCAGGACAACGAGGCCCTGCGCAAGGGTCTCCGTGAGCAGGCCGAGCGCACTGTAAAGATTCGCCTTGCCCTCGAGGCGGTGGCGAAGGCGGAGGGCTACACCTTCACCGATGAGGATGTGGAGGCCGAGTACAAGCGCATGGCCGACGAGTACAAGATGGACATTGAGCGCATCCGCGCTATGCTCACCCCCCAGGAGGTCAAGAGCGACCTCAAGGCCACCAAGGCTCTCGACTTTGTGAAGGCGAACGCCAAGGCCACCAAGCCCAGGAAGAAGGCTGAGCCCAAGGCCGAGGACGGCAAGGCCGCCAAGGCTCCCGCTTCCAGGGCGAAGAAGGCCTCCACCAAGGCCAAGGCCACCGAGGAGGAGACTGAAAAGCCTGCCGATGACAAGGCTGCCGAGGGCAGCCAGGAATAAACTCTGCAGAATCAATGGAGGTATTTAAATGAGTCTGGTCCCAATGGTCCTTGAGCAGACCAACCGCGGCGAGAGGTCCTACGACATATTTTCCCGGCTTCTCAGCGACCGCATCGTCTTCCTCTCGGAGGAGGTGAACGATACCACCGCTAGCCTTGTGGTAGCGCAGCTGCTTTACCTTGAAGGTCAGGACCCCACCAAGGACATCAGCCTCTATATCAACAGC
>CALXAK010000121.1 GCA_944386255.1 uncultured Clostridia bacterium | reverse complement strand
CTTGCGGAAGCAGGGGGAGTAGCTGGTGAGGGTGAGGGGCAGGCTGTCCCCGTCCAGAATCTGGTCGATGAACCGGCCAATCATGCTGTGTTCGCTGGTGCCGATGAGGTAGAGGTCTTCCCCCTCGATCTTGTACATCATGGCGTCCATCTCGGGGAAGGACATCACCCCCTGCACCACGTTGCCGTGGATCATGAAGGGGGGGATGACGTAGGTAAAGCCCTTGTCTATCATAAAGTCCCGGGCGTAGGCCAGCACCGCCTCGTGCAGCCGGGCTATGTCCCCCAGCAGATAGTAAAATCCGTTGCCGGAGACCCTGCCGGCGGCGTCAAGGTCAATGCCGTCAAAGCTCTCCATTATCTCCACATGGTAGGGGATGGGGTAGTCGGGCTGGCCGCACTCCCCAAAGCGCTGCACCTCCACGTTGCAGCTGTCGTCCGGGCCCACCGGGACGCTGGGGTCCACCATCTGGGGGATGGTGTACATAATCTCCTGAATCCTCGCCTTGAGCTGGTCCTCCCGCTGCTCCAGCTCCCGCAGCCGGTCGGCCTGGGCGGTGACCCGGGCCTTCATCTGCTCCGCCTCGGCGGCCTTGGAGGGGTCCTTTTTGGCCTGGCCCATGAGTGCGCCAATCTGTTTTGAAAGCTTGTTGCGGTTGGCCCTGAGGCCGTCCGCCTCGCTTATGGCCGCCCGGTACTCGGCGTCCAGAGCTATCACCTCGTCCACCAGCGGCAGCTTGTGGTCCTGGAACTTGCGCTTGATGTTCTCCCTCACAAGGTCCGGGTTCTCCCGGAGGAATCGGATGTCCAACATGTCACTTTTCTCCCAAATCCTTTTTGTAACGGGGACACGGCCCCCAAAAAACCAGAGTCCAAAGGCCGCTCAGGGTCTGCCCCGGGCCTTTACTACAATACTATACCCTAATTTTCACCCGGGTCAACCTGTCCGCCGCCGGAGCTTTCGGTAGAGGGTTCGCCCTCCTCCGGCTCCTCCTCCCTCGGGGAGGATGCCACCGTGACCACCCGGTCCCCCTCGGCCAGGCGCATCACCCGCACCCCGCTGCCGTAGCGGCTCTGCAGCGCCACGTCCTCGGTGTGCAGGCGGATGATTATGCCGCTCTCGCTGATTATTATGGCGTCGTCCCCGCGCTTCACCGCCGCAACCCCCGCCACCAGGGCTCCGCCCCGGCAGTCGTAGTTGCGCACGCCGAGGCCGCCCCGGCTCTGCAGGTGGTACTGGTCCGGCCTTGTGAGCCTGCCCTTGCCATCCTCCGACACGGTGAGCACCGCTGTGTCATCGGTGAGCACCGACATGCCCACCACGCTGTCCCCGGGTTTGAGGCTTATGGCCCTCACCCCCCGGGCGGTGCGGCCCACCGCTCTCACGTCCTGCTCGCTGAAGAGTATGCTCATGCCCTTCCGGGTGCAGACCAGCAGCTGGTCCTCCCCGCCGGTTACGGCGGCCCAGTTCATCTCGTCCTGCGGGTCCAGGGTTATGGCGATAACCCCGCTGCGGCGGATGTTGCCATAGAGGGAGAGGGGGCTGCGCTTGATGACGCCGTTTTTGGTGAGCATCACAAGGTATGCGTCCTCCCGGTCCATGTCCTTAATGGATAGGGTGGCGGTTATCTTCTCGTCCCCCTCGAGAGGCAGCAGGTTCACAATGTTCATCCCCCGGGCGGTGCGGGAGCCCTCGGGTATCTCGTAGCCCTTGAGCCGGTAGATGCGCCCCTTTGTGGTGACGAACACCAGGTTGTCGTGGCTGGAGCAGATGAAGAGGTCCTCCACAAAGTCCTCCTCCCGGCGGGTCATGCCGGCAATGCCCCGGCCGCCCCGGCGCTGGCTGCGGTAGGCGTCCATGGCCTGGCGCTTGAAGTAGCCGAAGTGGGTCCTGGTGATGACGCTGGTCTCCTCCGGGATGAGGTCCTCAATGTCCACCTCCCCCGACACCGCCGCTATCTCGGTGCGGCGCGGATCCCCGAACCTCTCCCTCGCTTCCGCCAGCTCCTGCCGTATGATCCTCAGCAGGTGCTGCTCGTTGGCCAGGATGTCCTGGTAGTCGGCGATTTTTTTCTGCAGCTCCGAGAGCTCGGTCTCGATCTTTAGTATCTCCAGCCCGGCCAGCCGCCCCAGCTGGAACGCCACAATGGCGGAGGCCTGGGGGTCGTCAAAGCCGAACTTCTCCATAATGGCGGCCTTTGCCTCCGCCATGCCCCCGCGGCAGGCCCTGATGGTGGCGATTATCTCGTCCACAATGTCGGTGGCCCTGCGAAGGCCCTCCAGTATGTGGGCGCGCTCCTGGGCCTTGCCAAGGTCGTAGCGGGTGCGCCGGGTCACAACCTCCTTCTGGAAGTCAAGGTAGGCCGCCAGCATCTCCTTGAGGTTCATTATTTTGGGGACGCCGTCCTTGAGCGCCAGCATAATGGCCCCCACCGTGTCCTGCAGCTGGGTGTAACGGTAGAGCTGGTTCAGCACCACCTGTGGGTTGGCCTCGCGCTTTAGCTCCACCACAATCCTCATGCCGTCCCGGTCGCTCTCGTCCCGAAGGTCCCGGATGCCCTCCACCCGCTTCTCCTTTACAAGGTCCGCCATGGACTCAATCAGCCGGGCCTTGTTCACCATGTAGGGTATCTCGGTTATGACAATGCGGAAGAACCCGTTTTTCAGCTCCTCGATCTCCGCCCGGCCCCGCAGGGTAATCTTGCCCTTGCCGGTGGCGTAGGCCGCCCGGATGCCGCTGCGGCCCATTATTATCCCGCCGGTGGGGAAATCGGGGCCCTTAATAAAGTTCATCAGCTCCAGCACGTCGCAGTCCGGGTTGTCCATGAGGAAGTCCAGGCCGTCCAGCAGCTCCCCCAGGTTGTGGGGGGGTATGTTGGTGGCCATGCCCACCGCGATGCCGGTGGAGCCGTTCATCAGCAGCTGGGGCACCCGGGAGGGGAGCACCACCGGCTCCACCGTCCGGTCGTCGTAGTTGGGCATGAAGTCCACCGTCTGCTTGTCTATGTCCTGGAGCATCAGCTCCGCAAGGCGGCTCATGCGCGCCTCGGTGTACCGGTAGGCGGCGGGGGGGTCCCCGTCCACCGAGCCGAAGTTGCCCTGGGGGTCCACAAGAGGGTAGCGCATAGAGAAGTCCTGGGCGAGGCGCACCATGGCGTCGTAGACCGAGGCGTCACCGTGGGGGTGGTAGCTGCCCAGCACCGCGCCCACCGTGTCGGCGGACTTGCGGAAGGGCTTGTCGTGGGTGAGGCCCTTTTCCCCCATGGTGTAGAGGATCCTGCGGTGCACCGGCTTGAGGCCGTCCCGCACGTCCGGCAGCGCCCTCGAGATTATCACCGACATGGAGTAGTCGAGGAAGGAGGTCTTCATCTCCTTCTCCACGTCCACCTCGATTATCTTCCCCTCGGAAAAGTTGCCCAGGTGCTGGTCCTTTTCATTAATCTTCATCTAACTAAAGCTCCAATCAGACGTCCAGGTTCTGGACATACTTTGCGTTCTTCTCAATAAACTCCCGCCGGGGCGGCACCTTGTCCCCCATTAGTATGGAGAACACCTCGTCCGCCTTGGCGGCGTCCTCCACCGTCACCCGCTTGAGTATGCGGTTTTCCGGGTTCATGGTGGTCTCCCAGAGCTGCTCCGGGTTCATCTCGCCGAGTCCCTTGTAGCGGTTTATCTTGGTGTTCTGGCCCAGCTCCGCCATTATGGCGTCCCGCTCCTCGTCGCTGTAGGCGTAGCGGGTGGTGCCTCCCTTTACCAGCCTGTAGAGGGGCGGCTGGGCCAGGTAGACGTGGCCCTCGGTGAGCAGCGGCTTCATGTACCTGAAGAAGAAGGTGAGCATCAGGGTCCTTATGTGGGAGCCGTCCACATCCGCATCCGCCATTATGATCACCTTGTCGTACCGAAGCTTGGTAAGGTCCACGTCCGCCCCGAGGCCGCAGCCCAGGGCCAGCACCACCGGGGTCATCTTCTCGTTGTTGTAGACCTTGTCCACCCGGGCCTTCTCCACGTTTATCATCTTGCCCCAGAGGGCGAGGATGGCCTGGAACCTGCGGTCCCGGCCGCTCTTGGCGGAGCCTCCGGCCGAGTCCCCCTCCACAATGTATATCTCGGTCATGGACCGGTCCTTGCTGGAGCAGTCCGCCAGCTTGCCCGGCAGGCTCGCCGACTCGAGTGCGCTCTTGCGCCGGGTGAGGTCCCGGGCCTTCCTGGCGGCCTCCCTGGCTCTCGAGGCTCCGAGAGCCTTGTCCAGCACCGTCCTCGCCACCGAGGGGTTCTCCTCCAGAAAGTCCATGAGCCCCTGGTAGACCATGGAGTCCACCATTGCCCGCATCTCGGTGTTGCCAAGCTTCCCCTTGGTCTGACCCTCAAACTGGGCCTCCTGCAGCTTTACGCTTATTACGGCGGTTATCCCCTCCCGGCAGTCCTCGCCGGCCAGGTTCTTGTCCGAGTCCTTCAGAATCCCGTGGCGGCGGCCGTAGTCGTTAAACGCCCGGGTCAGGGCGTTTTTGAACCCCGCCTCGTGGGTGCCGCCGTCTATGGTGCGTATGTCGTTGGCAAAGGAGAGCACCAGCTCGTTGTAGCTGTCGTTGTACTGTATGGCCACCTCCGCCTCGCAGTCGTGGCCGCTGGAGTCGGTGCCGGTGGTGCGGAAGTAGATGACCTCCGGGTGCAGCACCTCGGCGGAGCGCTTGCCGTTCTCGTACTCCACAAAGGAGCGTATGCCCCCCTCGTAGTGCATGACCTCCCGGCGCCCCTCCGGGGTCCGGCGGTCGGTGAGTATTATCCTCACCCCGGCGTTGAGGAAGCTCTGCTCCCGGAGCCTTGTCTCCAGCGTCTCAAAGTCGAACACCAGCTCCTCAAATATCTCCCCGTCCGGCTTGAACTCCACCAGAGTGCCCCGCAGCTCGGTGGGGCCCACCTCCAGGAGCGGCCCCTTTTCAAAGCCCCGCTGGAACTCCTGCAGATACTCCTTCCCGTCCACATAGACGTGCACCCGCAGCCATTCGCTCAGGGCGTTCACCACCGAGGCGCCCACCCCGTGCAGTCCGCCGGAAAAGTGGTAGCCCTCGCCGCCGAACTTGCCTCCGGCGTGCAGCACGGTGAACACCACCGTCACCGCCGGCAGCCCGGTCTGGGCCTGCACCCCCACCGGGATGCCCCGGCCGTTGTCCCGGACCGAGATTATGTCC
This sequence comes from uncultured Clostridia bacterium, assembly GCA_944386255.1. Classification (GTDB taxonomy): domain Bacteria; phylum Bacillota; class Clostridia; order Oscillospirales; family Ruminococcaceae; genus CALXAK01. The sequence goes on along the minus strand of CALXAK010000121.1, from coordinate 268 downwards.
CCCGGGAGTATATCCACCTCAATGTCGGTGCAGTAGCCCGCCAGCGCCTCGTCTATGGAGTTGTCCACAATCTCGTAGACCAGGTGGTGCAGCCCCTTTGCGCCGGTGGACCCGATGTACATACCCGGCCGGCGGCGCACCGCCTCGAGACCCTCCAGAACCTTTATCTCGTCGGCGTTGTAGCTTGAGTGATTGCGATTTTCTGCCATATACTTCTCCCTGAGGCGGGCTCGCCCGCCGGTATTCTGATGGCGGACCAGTCCGCCTT
>CALXAK010000120.1 GCA_944386255.1 uncultured Clostridia bacterium | reverse complement strand
CTCCGGCAGCGCCGGCAGGTAGGGCAGCAGCACCTCCCGGTAGTCCTCCACCACCTGCCCGGCCCGGCGGCCCAGCAGCAGCTTGGTGAGCTCGGAGTAGACCCTCTCCGCCGACACCGACGGCAGCGTCCCCCGCAGCCGCAGTATGGCGGCGGCGGTGCCGGGGTGTATTGTGAACCCCAGCTGGGAGCTGAAGCGCAGCGCCCGCAGTATCCTCAGCGCGTCCTCCGAGAAGCGCTGCTCCGGCAGCCCAACGCAGCGTATCACCCCCGCCTGCAGGTCGTCCCGGCCCCCGAAGAGGTCTATAACCTCCCCCGAGAGGTCCATGGCCATGGCGTTTACCGTAAAGTCCCGCCGGGCCAGGTCCCCCTCCACGCTGGAGACAAAGCTCACCCTGTCCGGGTGGCGGCGGTCGGAGTAGCCGGACTCGGTGCGGAAGGTGGTCACCTCCACCGGGTGGCCGCCGCATATTACCGTTATGGTGCCGTGGGCGAGGCCGGTGGGCGCCGTCCGCAGCTCCGCAAAGACCCCCAGCGCCTGGGCGGGCAGCGCGGAGGTGGCCACGTCGTAGTCGGAGGGCTCCCGGCCCATCAGCATGTCCCGCACGCAGCCGCCCACAAGGTAGCCCTGGTAGCCGCCCTGCTCCAGCAGCCGGAGCACGCTCCGCACATACCCGGGAATCATTGCCTCACCCCTCCGTTTTTTTGATAGTAGCATACCATAAACTCCGCTCTTCATCAAAAAAATTCCACAAATCCCGGCGATTATGCTAAAATAGAGCGTAATAAAGTATGGAGCCGAGAGATGAACTATATTGTTCTGGACCTTGAATGGAACCAGCCGGTGGCCGCCGGCATGATGCGCCACAACCTGCGCGGGGAGATAATCCAGATAGGCGCGGTCAAGCTGGACGACGGGTTCCGCCGGCTGGACGGGTTTGAGGCGCTGGTGCGGCCGGTGTTCTACACCAAGATGAAGGGCCACGTAAAGCGCATTACCGGCATAGACAACCAGCGCCTTCGGCTGGGGCTGCCCTTCCCGGAGGCCATGGAGGAGTTTCTCGCCTGGTGCGGCAAAGAGTTCGTCTTTGTCACCTGGGGAGGGGACGACCTGCCCATGCTCCGGGAGAACATGCTGCTGCACAGCATCCCGGACGATTCCCTGCCCATCTGCTACAACCTGCAGCACATCTTCAACGCCCAGGTCTCGGGGGAGCAGCGCCAGTGGTCGCTGGCGGCGGCCCTCGAAAAGCTCTCCATAACCTCCGACCTCACCGCTCATGACGCCCTAAACGACGCCGAGAACACCGCCCTCATCTGCCGGGCGCTCAACACCGGCGAGGGTATCAAAAACTACGACCCCGCCCGCTTTAAGACCCGCAAGGCCATGGCCCGGGAGGTGGAATTCAGGGGCTACCGCAGCCGTGAGGAGGCCATGCTGGACCTCATGCTGCTCTCCCCGGCCTGCCCGGTCTGCGGCCGGTCCATCCACTGCGGGGGCTGGCTGCGCCCCGACCGGGACAGCGCCGTGGCCCTGGGCCGCTGCAGCGACCACGGGGACTACTACGTCCGAATACGCTTTAAAAAAGGGGACAGGGGCATAAGCGCCGTGAGACGGGTGCTGCCCCTGTCGGAGGAGCTGCTCTCCTCCTACCTCGAGCGGGTGCAGGAGGAGTCCTGACCCCCGCGCATACTATAGCGCCGCCCCCGGAAGGCCTTCCGGGGGCGGCGCCATATCTATGCTGTTCGGCTGTTAGCCGTTGTTGTAGTTCTGGCTGTCGGTGAGCTCCACCGTTATCTCCAGTATCTTGCCCTCGCGGATTATCTGCATCTCCACCGAGTCGCCCACCGTGAGCTCCGCCAGCAGGTTGGTGAGGTCGGAGGAGGTCTCAATGGCGGTGCCGTTGACGCTCACTATAAAGTCTCCCGGCTCGAGCCCGGCCTTCTCGGCTCCGCTGCCCTCATTTACCGTGTAGATATACACCCCGTAGCGGCTCACGCCGAACTGGGAAGCGGTGGCCGCGTCCTGAACGTTCACCACCGTGACACCCAGCGCCGGGCGTCCGGCCACAAAGCCGTTCTCCATCAGCGACTGAATGACCGGCACCGCCGCGCTTATGGGGATGGCGAAGCCGATGCCCTCAATGCTGTCGCCGGAGCTCTTGGCGTTCACAATGCCGATGAGGTTGCCGTCCGAGTCAAAGAGGCCGCCGCCGGAGTTTCCGGGGTTCACCGCCGCATCGGTCTGCAGCAGGGTCATGGTCTGGCCCTCCACCGTGACCTCCCGCTCAAGGGCGCTTATTATGCCGCTGGACACCGAGAATCCCAGTGTGCCGAGGGGGTTGCCAATGGCAATGGCGGTCTCGCCCACCTTGAGGCCGTCGGAGGAGCCCACCACTGCGGACTTGAGGCCGCTGGCGTCTATCTTAATCACCGCGAGGTCGGTGCTGGGGTCGGCCCCCACCAGGGTGGCGGTGTACTGGTCGCCGTTCATGAGGGTGACGATGATGTTGTCCGCGCCCTCCACCACGTGGTTGCAGGTGACGATGTAGCCGTCGGAGGTGTAGATAACCCCGCTGCCCGCCCCGGTCTCAACATACTGGGGCATAAAGGAGTTGGTGGAGAGGCTCTCGGTGGTAATGCTCACCACCGTGTCCTGCACCGCCGCGGTGACGTTGCCCACAAGGCTGCCGGTGTCCTCGGCGTCGACGACCCCCGCGTTCCCCGTCTGGTAGACCACTGAGGTGCCGTTGCCGGCGCCGCCGGAGCCGGGGAGGATGAGCCCGCTCACCAGGGAGCCGGCCATGCCCGCCACAAAGCTCACCACCAGGCAAAGGGCTATCAGCCCGCCCTTGGAGAGGCCGCGGCGCTGCTTCTTGCTGGGCTCCGCCGGAGCCCGGTTGTAGGGGGTGCCGCCGTAGGGCGAACCGCCGTAGGGGGAGCCGTGGTAGGGATTCCCGTAGGGGGGCTGGGTGTAGTTGCGGGCGGACTCCCTGTTGAGAGAACCGCTGCCGTATTCTCCGCCGCTGTTCTCGCCGGGGGAACCGGCGTTCATTTCCTTCTGATTGTACTCGCTCATATCTTCTTCTCCTTATGTTAGCCGGCCCCGCCGGTCTCTTTTGCTTTTGTGTCTAAATTCTAGTTGGAGTTTTTTAAACCTTCGTGAACGGCAAATTACGATATATCATATTTTTTTGCGGCTTTTTGGTATTATTGCCTGACGGGGGATGTTATAATACAGCAAAACAGCCGGTGAGCTGATTTTCACACCGCCCGGCGGCATTTTGCAACGCCGGAGCCAGGGGAGGGAGCGCCATGGAGCAGAGCCGCGCCGCAGCCTTTTTAAGAGGTATAAACATGCACCCGGAGCAGCTGGACCTGGACCGGGGGACCCGGGATTTTCTCATCTGGATGCAGCGGGGCCTCGAGGGGGAGGATGAGCAGGCCCTGCCCATGATCCCCGCCTTCGCCTCCTCACTGCCGGGAGGGGAGCTCCGGGGGCGCTGCTGCGTGGTGGACGCCGGGGGCACCAACCTGCGGGCCTACCTCGTGGAGTTTTCCGGCGGGGAGCCCCAGGTGCTGGACTCGGCCCACGCCTCCATGCCCGGCCGGGAGGGCCCCGAGAGCTTTGAGGGCTACTGCCGCAAGGTGGCCCGTCTGGCGCTGCCCTTCTACCGGCGGGCCCAGGCCCTCGGCTACTGCTTCTCCTTCCCCGCGGCCGCATTGCCCTCCGGCGACGCGGCGCTGCTGGGCTTCAACAAGGAGGTGGAGATAGCTGCGCCCAAGGGCCGGCTGCTCTGCCGCAGCCTCACCGCCGCCCTGCTGGAGCTGGGCGCCCCGGAGCTGCCCTTCTCCCTTGTCAACGACAGCGTGGCGGCCATGCTGGCGGCCCCGGCGGTCACCGGGCAGCCCATGGAGCGCTGCGCCGGGTTCATACTGGGCACCGGCCTCAACCTCTGCTATGCCGAGCGGGCAGAGAGGATAAAAAAATCCCCCGAGGCCAGCGCCGCCGGGGGGACAATGGCGGTGAACACCGAGTCCGCCTGCTTCGGGGGCTTCCCCCGGGGGGAGGGGGACCAGGTGCTGGACGCCGCCAGCGCCTGCCCCGGCGACCACCCCCTCGAGAAGGCCGCCTCCGGGGCCTACCTCGGTCCGCTGGTGCTGGAGACGCTGAAGCTCGCCGCCGGCAGAGGGCTCCTGTCCCCCTCGGGGGAGCGGGCGCTGGCGGAGCTTACGGAGCTGCCCACCGCCGCCGTCTCCGCCCTCTGCGGCGAAGAGGAGCTGCCGGGGCTCTGCGGCGAGGACGCCGGGTTGGTTCGTGAGGTCTGCCGCCTGCTGGCGGAGCGGGCCGCCCGGGCCGCCGCCCTGCCCATCCTGGCCGCCCAGGAGAGCAGCTGCCCCGGCCAGGAGCTGCTGGTCTCGGCCGAGGGCAGCGTGGTGAGAAGGTTTGCCCACCTGAGGGGCTGCCTCGACCGGCTGCTCCAGGGCAGGGCGAGGCTGCTGGAGATAGAGAACGCCACCGCCATCGGCGTCGCCGCTGCCGCCATAACCCGCAGTATGAGCGCCGCCCGCTAAACCGGCCGCGCCGCCGCAAAAAAGGAGCGCCCCCTTTTGGGGGCGCTCCTTCGGTTTTTGCTCTTTCGGGGTCAGCGGCCGACGTAGGGGATGTGCTCCGGCATGCCGTCCTTGTAGAACTGCTCCATCTCCCCCACAATCAGCGGGCGGACGTAGTTTATGAACTCCTCGGTGACGTAGTTGCCGTCCTCGTTTATCCACTCCCTGGGCACGCCCTTCGCCTTGTTGGCCACGAGGCTAACGTCGCAGATGCCTATCTCGCTCTCGTAGGGGTTGTCCGACACCCGCTTGATAATGCTCATCTCGCCGGTGTGGCCCACAAAGGCGGCGTTCACCGCGGCCTCGCCCACCGCAAAGGCCTCGTCGTTGTCGGTCTTGGAGGCGATGTGGGCGGCGCAGCGCTGCAGGGAGCTGAACTCAATCGCCCGCACCTTGCAGCCCAGGCGCTCGTGGACAATGTCCGCAAGGGCCCTGGCGGTGCCGGTGAGCTGCTTGTGGCCGAAGGCGTCGGTGCTGCGGGCGCCGGCGGAGAGCTCGCAGACATACTTGCCGTCGGCGGTTATGGCCCCCTCCGAGATGCAGACCACCACCGAGCGGCGTTCCTTCTGGCAGCGCTCGATGTCCTCCATCACCTTCTCGAGGTCAAAGGCAATCTCCGGCAGGTAGATGAGGTCGGGCCCCGGGCAGTCGTCCCCCCGGCTCAGGGCGGAGGCTCCGGTGAGCCAGCCGGCGTCCCGGCCCATTATCTCCACCACCGTGACAATGTCCATGTCGTTCACCTTGTTGTCCCGGATCAGCTCCTTCACGGCGCAGGCGATGTACTTGGCCGCCGAGCCGAAGCCGGGGGTGTGGTCGGTGATGACGAGGTCGTTGTCTATGGTCTTGGGCACCCCCATGAACTTTATGTCCTCACAGCCTGTCTTCTTTGCGAAGAGGGAGAGCTG
>CALXAK010000119.1 GCA_944386255.1 uncultured Clostridia bacterium | reverse complement strand
ACACCGCCGCGCCGCTGCCGGTGAGGCAGGCGCCCAGCGCCCCGTTCTCCAGCAGCAGCAGCCGGAGCCTGCGGGTCTCGGCCGGGTCCCCCACCTGCTGGAACAGGTTGCCGAGGCTCTCCCCCAGCGCCGGCAGGTCCCCGCGGCTTATGGCCCGCTGGCAGGCCTCCACCTCCGGGTGCTCCAGCCCCTCCCCCCGGTCCAGCAGGGAGAAGAGCTCTCTTGTGGAGTTGCCCACCCGGGGCATGAGTATCACGAACCTGCCCTTTTTGAGGGGGTCGATGGGCTGCACCAGCTCGCCTATGCCGGTGACCCGGGCGGTGCCACCCAGCACGCAGAAGGGCACGTCCGCGCCCACCCCCTCCCCTATGCGGGCCAGCTCCCGGGGCGGGATGCCGAGATCCAGCAGCCTCTCGAGGCCCACCAGCACCGCGGCCGCGTCGGCGGAGCCGCCCCCGAGTCCCGCCCTTGTGGGGATGTTCTTTTTAATGGATATGGAGATGCCGTCGGGGGCAAAGCCCGCCCGCTCCGCCAGCAGCTCGGCGGCCCGGTAGGCGGTGTTGCGCCGGTCGCTGGGGACAAACCTCGCCCCGGTCTGCACCCGTATGCCGGGGAAATCCCCTCCCACCGACAGCTCCACCAGGTCGTAGAGGTCCACCGACTGCATCACCATGTCCATGAGGTGGTAGCCGTCCTCCCGGCGGCCGGTGACGTCCAGGGCCAGGTTCAGCTTGGCGTTGGCCCTAAGGCGAATGGTCTGCACCTTTCCTGCCTCCTTTTTTAAAAAATCCCGCCGGGGGCCCGGCGGGATATGGGTGTTTTTTGGGGAAATCAGAGGGAGTTTACCAGCTCCAGGGTGTCCCTCGCTATCATTATCTCCTCGTTGGTGGGCAGCACCATGGCCAGCACCCGGCTGTCGGGGGTGGAGAACACCGCCTCCCTGCGGGAAGCCTGCTGGTTGAGCTGGGGGTCCACCGAGATGCCCAGGAACTCAAGGCCCTCCAGCGCCTCGGCCCGCACCAGGTGGTCGTTTTCGCCGATGCCGCCGGTGAAGATGACCGCGTCAAGGCCGCCCATGGCCGCCGCGTAGCTGCCGATGTACTTCTTTATCTGGTAGGTGAGCAGCGAGCAGGCGAGTATGGCCCGGGGGTTGCCCGCCTGGGCAGCGGCGCGCACGTCCCGGTTGTCGGAGGAGATGCCGGAAATGCCCAGCAGACCGGACTTTTTGTTGAGCAGGTCGCTCATCTGCTCGGGGGTGAAGCCCTCCTTCTGGGCGATGTAGGTGACCACCGAGGGGTCGATGCCGCCGGCCCTGGTGCCCATGATGAGGCCGTCCAGCGGGGTGAGGCCCATGGTGGTGTCCACCACCCGGCCGTCCTTTATGGCGGCGATGGAGGAGCCGTTGCCCAGGTGGCAGGTGACGATGCGGCTGCCCTCGGCGCTGCTGCCGGTGAACTCAAAGTAGCGCAGGCTCACATACCTGTGGCTGGTGCCGTGGAAGCCGTAGCGCCGGATGGAGTACTTCTCGTAGTACTCGTAGGGCACCGGGAATATGTAGGCCTTGGGAGGCATGGTCTGGTGGAAGGAGGTGTCGAACACCGCCACCATGGGGGTGTCCTTGCCGAACACCTCCCGGCAGGCGCGCATGGCCACCGCCTGGGGCGGGTTGTGCAGCGGACCAAGGTCCCGCAGCGCCATTATGGTGTCGATGACCTTGTCGTCCACCAGGGTGGACTGCTTGTAGATTTCGCTGCCGTGCAGCACCCGGTGGCCGATGGCCTTGATGTCCGCCATGGAGTCGATGACCTTGCCCTCGCCCTCGGTCATGACCTTTATTACCTCCATAAAGGCCTCCTTGTGGGTGGGGAAGGGGACCTGCTTTTCGATGCGCGCGCCGCCCTCCACCGTGTGGGTTATGGCGCCGTCCACCCCGATGCGCTCGCAAAGGCCCTTTGCAATGAGCTGCTCCGTGTCCATCTCGATGAGCTGGTACTTGAGGCTGCTGCTGCCCGCATTGATTACCAGAACCTTCATGTCTGCTCCTCCGATATTTTGTTTAAATCCCTGCACTTTACAGGGCATTGCTTTAACTGTATTATTATAGCAGTATTGAAAAAACTCTTCAAGCCGAAAGGGGGCGGGGCCGTGGATATATGCGGCATTGTGGCGGAGTACGACCCCTTCCACCTGGGGCACCTCTACCAGATCGAGGCCGCGAGGGCCATGGGGGCCGGGGCGGTGGTGGCGGTTATGTCCGGCAGCTTCACCCAGCGGGGCGAGGCTGCCTGTTTCGGCAAGTACCTGCGGGCGGAGATGGCGGCGAGCTGTGGGGCGGACCTGGTGCTGGAGCTGCCGGTCCCCTTTGCGGTGGCCTCGGCGGGCTGGTTCGCCCGGGGGGCGGTGGCGATACTTGCCGCCGCCGGCTGCGACAGCCTCTGCTTTGGCTCGGAGAGCGGGGACATCTCCGCCCTTCGCCGGGCGGCGGAGCTCGCCGGGGACCGGGAGCTGCTGCTTGAGGCCCGGGACGCCGGCAACCGGGAGGGTCTGTCCTTCCCGGCGGCGCGGCAGCTGGCGCTGGAGCGCCGGGACCCTGCCGCCGCGGAGCTGCTGCGGCAGCCCAACAACCTGCTGGGGGTTGAGTACATCTCTGCCATCCACAGCCTCGGCTGCGGGATGCGCCCGGTGACGGTCAAAAGACTGGGCGCGGGGCACCGGGAGGGCCCACGGGGCTCCACCGCCTCCGCCGGGCACATAAGGGGGATGCTGCGCCGGGGGGAGGACCCCGGGGAGTACATGCCCCCTGCCGCCGCCGGCCTCGCCCGGGAGGCCACAGGGCGCGGGGAGCTGTCGCTGGGTCTCGGGAGGGCGGGCAGCGCCCTGCTCTACCGGCTGCGGCTGATGGAGCGGGAGCAGTTCTCACTGCTGCCCGACTGCGCCGGAGGGCTTGGGGACAGGATATACTCCGCCGCCGGCCGGGCCGGGAGCCTCGAGGAGCTCTACAGCCTCGCCAAGACCCGGCGCTACACCATGAGCCGGGTGAAGCGGGGGGTGCTCTCGGCGGCCCTTGGGATAACCGCCGCCCTGCAGCAGGGCCCGCCGCCCTACCTTAGGGTGCTGGCCGCCGGCGGGCGGGGCCGGGAGCTGATGGGCCGGATGGCAAAAAGCGGAGCGCTGCCGGTGGGCATCGGCCTTGCGGGGCTCTCTGGGTCCGGCGGCGCCGCGGCGGAGTTCGCGGCGGCGGAGAGGCGGGCCTATGAGCTGCACTGCCTCACCATGGCCCGGCCCCCCAAAAGAGGGGAGGAGCTGGGCAGGATATACTTTGGAGAGGACCGGAAATGAGAGAATTTATCTGCGCTCTGCCGGAGGACACCATGGCCGCCGGGGCGGAGGTTGCAAAGCTGCTGCGCCCCGGGGACACGGTGGCGCTGAGGGGGGAGCTTGGGGCCGGAAAGACGGTGTTTGTGCGGGGGCCGCGGCGGCCCTCGGCTGCCGGGAGCAGGTCACCAGCCCCACCTTTGCAATAGTGAACCAGTACCTTGGCCGGGTGCCGGTGTTCCACTTCGACATGTACCGCATCGAGGGGGAGGGGGACCTCTGCTCCACCGGCTACTACGACTACCTGGACGGCCGGTCGGTGCTGTTTATTGAGTGGAGCGAGAACATCGCCTTCGCCCTGCCGGAGGACACCATAACCGTGAGCATAGAAAAGACCCCCGGCGGCCGCAGGATAGAGGTTGCGGGGATACCGGAGGGAAGAGAATGATTACCCTTGGCATAGATTCCAGCGCCGTGGCCGGCTCCGCCGCGGTGCTGCGGGACGGGAGGCTGCTGGCGGAGATATACTCGGACGTGGGCCTCACCCACTCCGAGACGCTGGCCCCCGCGGTGCAGCGGGCGCTGCAGGAGGCGGAGGTGAGCCCCCGGGAGCTGGACCTTCTGGCGGTGAGCGTGGGGCCCGGCTCCTTCACCGGCATACGCATCGGCGTGGCGCTGGCGAAGGGCATCGCCTTCCCCTTCGACACCCCGACGGCGGGGGTTTCCTCCACCCGGGCGCTGGCCCACCCGCTGGGGTGCTTCCCCGGGGCGGTGGCGGCGGTGCTGGACGCCCGGCGGGGCCGGGTGTTCTGCGGGGTGTACCGGCAGGGCCGGGAGGTCTGCCCGCCGAAGCTGCTGGAGATAGAGGAGCTGCCGGAGCTGCTGGGCCCCGGGCCGGCAATGCTGGTTGGAGACGGGGCGGAACTGTGCTATAATCAGCTCAAGGGACGCGGCGAATTCTCCCTCGCCCCCGCCATGCTGCGGCAGATACGGGCCTCGGCGGTGGCGGAGCTGGGGGAGCTGGCGGCCTCGCGGGGGGAGACGGTCCCTGCCGGGGAGCTGAGGCCTTTGTACATCCAGCCCAGCCAGGCCGAGCGCACCCTTCTGGAGAAACAGGCACTAAAAAAATAAACCTATAAAAGGAGAGATGAGCTATGCTGGCAATAGGCAGCGACCACGGGGGCTTTGCCCTCAAGCAGGAGGTAAAAAAGCACCTGGAGGAGCGGGGCATAGAGTACAAGGACTGGGGCTGCTACGACGAGAGCAGCTGCGACTACCCCGAGATGGCCTCCCGGGTGGCAACCGCCATACAGAGGGGGGAGGCGGAGCTGGGGCTGCTGTTCTGCGGCACCGGCCTTGGCATCTCCATGGCGGCCAACAAGTATGACGGTATCAGGGCCGCCTGCTGCAGCGACTACTTCTCCGCCAAGTTCACCCGGGTGCACAACGACGCCAACATCCTCTGCCTCGGCGGCAGGGTGCTGGGGGCGGGGCTCGCCTGCGAGCTGGTGGACGTGTTTCTGGACACCCCCTTCGAGGGCGGGCGGCACCAGCGCCGCATTGACCAGATAACCGAGATAGAGCGCCAGCAGAAGCAGCGCTGACATGACCACCAAAGGCAAAAGCCGCCGGAAGCTGGCAGGGGTGCTGGTGACCGCAGCCGCTCTCGCGGCGGACGCGCTGGCGCTGCTGCTGGTGCTCACCTCCAGCCTTGCCACCGGGGCGTTCCGGGTGGTGCTGGTCTGCTGCTGCGTCTTTTTTGCGCTGGCGGTGGTGATGATAGCGCTTATGAA
>CALXAK010000118.1 GCA_944386255.1 uncultured Clostridia bacterium | reverse complement strand
ACTCTGCCGATAATAGCAAAGGGCCTTGTGGGTATCTTCGCCGTGACCGCAGTGGTGGTGCTGGCGGTGATGGCCCTCAACAGCCTCACCTCCCGCAAGGGCGGGGAGTGAGCGGCAGGCAGTTCGTAGTATAATTAGTAGCTCTGTTTCATCTGACTGCATAAAACCCTTGGATTCAAATCCAAGGGTTTTTGTTGGAGACTAATTATTTAATCAGATTCATCAGTAGGTTCACATAATAATGACGATTCGGGTGTTGCTTGACATTCTATTTCAGTTGGAGTTTCCGCCTCTTTACATAGCAATGACATTTCATCATTGATCTCAATCAATGCTTTTTCAATCCCACGCAAGGCTAGCTCATACATTTTCCTTTGGGTTTTCTCTGAAAGATTAGGGTTAATTCTAACTGTGAAAGTAAGGTCACCGCGTTCAATTTGAATCGAAGTACAAATCGTATTATTTGATTTGCTTTTCTTTCGTTTACAAGCATTAATTATTTTTTCTAGCATAATGGTGACAAATGAAGAGAACCCAGCACAAATTAACTGCTGGATAATTGGGTCACTGAAAAATAATAGAAGATAGCTTTCTTCGCCGTCTCCAATCCCACCTGCTTCATCTTCGCCTATTAGCTTAAAATCTTTAATTGTGGTGGCATCTGCTATTTCTGCACTTAGGTCATCTAACTCTTTTTTTGAAAAAACGCCGTTTTCAAGGTCTTGAAATATGATAACTTTGCTTTTAAACCGGGTGTCACTGTATGGATTCATTTTTCTCCTAACCTTAAATTAGATTATTGTTATTTTATTAATTTTTAGTACTCCTTTTCCAACAGCCCATAGGCCTGGTAGCAGGAGAGCATGGCCTGCAGCTGCAGCTTGCTGGCAAAGAGCTGCCGGTAGGTAGCGGTCTTTTCCTTGCCCTTAAGCTTGAGCTCCGCCATCCTCCGGGAGGTCTGTTCATACTGTGTAACTATCGCCTTGAGCATGTTCTCGAAGGCGGCCAACCTGTTTATCTCCATAATAGGGCAAACCCTCCAAACCTGCGCCGGAGCGAGGTCAGAACCAAAGATCCCGCTGCCCGGCGTATTATTTATCCCCGTCCTTCTTCTGCTGCTCCATCCAGAGCCGCAGCTTCTCAAAGCTCTCGTTGCTGAGGCTGTGCTCAAGAAGGCAGGCGTCCTCCTCCGCCACGTCCGCAGAGACGCCTATCTGCTTTAAAAAACCGGTTAGCACCAGGTGCTTGTCCAGCACCTTCTGGGCGAGCTTTCTGCCCTCCTCGGTCAGCTCCAGGTGGCCATCCTCCTGCTTTACAATCAGCCCCTGGTTCTGCAGCTTGCCCATGGCGATGCTGACACTGGGCTTTGAAAAGCCCAGATGGATGGCCACGTCAATGGAGCGGCAGCTGCCCTTCTCCTTCTGGACCATGAGTATGGCCTCGAGATAGTCCTCGCTGGACTTGTACTTATACATCCTGTCTCCTCCTTGTCCTGCTGCAGTTGCTGCAGCTGCTGCAGCAGCCCTGGCACCCGGCGCAGCCGCCATGGGAGATGGCAAAGCGCACCGCTGCGGACAGCGCCAGCACCACCACAAGCAGCAGCGCCCAGCTGGCGGCGTTCACAGCGCCGCCCCCGCCAGCAGCCCGATGCAGGCGGTGAGAAAGGCTGCCACCCAGGCAATGACGCACTGGCCGACCACCGTGCCCAGCGCCCACTTGGCCCCCAGCTCCCGCTTAACGGCGGCTATGGCTGCAACGCAGGGGGTGTAGAGCAGGCAGAACACCAGCAGCGAACCCGCCGCCAGGGGGGTTATGGTCTCCAGCAGCAAGCTGGTGGAGCCGAACAGCACCGACAGGGTGGACACCACGCTCTCCTTGGCCATGAACCCGGCTATGAGCGAGGTCACAATCCGCCAGTCCCCAAATCCCATCGGGGCAAAGGCCGGGGCTATCAGCCCTGCTATGCTGGCGAGTATGCTCCTGCTGGGGTCCTGCACAATGTTGAGGCTGAAGTCAAAGGTCTGCAGGAACCACACCACTATGGACGCCGCGAATATAACCGTAAACGCCCGCTGAAGAAAGTCCTTGGCCTTGTCCCAGAGCAGGTGCAGCACGTTTTTGGCCCCCGGCATGCGGTAGTTGGGCAGCTCCATCACAAACGGCACCGCCTCGCCCTTAAAAACGGTGCTCTTGGAGAGCAGCGCCGCCAGCACCCCAATCGCTATACCGAGGAAGTAGAGCCCCACCATTATAAGGCCGCTGTGCTGGGGGAAGAAGGCCTGGGTGAAGAAGCCGTATATGGGCAGCTTTGCGGTGCAGCTCATAAAGGGGGTGAGCATAATGGTCATCTTCCGGTCCCGCTCGGAGGGCAGAGTCCGGCTGGCCATAACCCCCGGCACGGTGCAGCCGAAGCCTATGAGCATGGGCACCACGCTGCGGCCGGAGAGCCCTATCTTCCGAAGCAGCTTGTCCATCACAAAGGCTATCCTCGCCATGTAGCCGCTGTCTTCCAGTATGGAGAGGAAGAAGAAGAGTATCACGATGATGGGGATAAAGCTCAGCACGCTGCCCACGCCGGTGAATATGCCGTCTATGACGAGGGAGTGCAGCGCCGGGTTCACCGAAAGGCCGGTGAGCGCCCGGTCAACAAGTTCGGTGAGGGAGTCTATCCAGCCCTCCAGCATCCCCTGGAAGAAGGCACCTATCACGTTGAAGGTGAGGTAGAAGATGAGCGCCATAATCGCCGCAAAGGCGGGCAGGGCGGTGAACCGCCCGGTGAGCACCCGGTCTATCTGGCGGCTGCGGCGGTGCTCACGGCTCTCCCGGGGCTTCACCACCGCCTCGGAGCAAAGCTTTTCAATGAATGTAAAGCGCATGTCCGCAATGGCGGCCGCCCGGTCGAGCCCACGTTCCTGCTCCATCTGTATTATTATGTGCTCCAGCGTCTCCTGCTCGTTTTCGGTGAGCTTCAGCGCCCTCAGCACCAGCTCGTCACCCTCCACCAGCTTGCTGGCGGCAAAGCGTATGGGTATGCCCGCCTGCTCGGCGTGGTCCTCGATGAGGTGCATAATGCTGTGAAGGCAGCGGTGCACCGCGCCACCGTTCTCGTCCTTGCCGCAGAAGTCGTTGTAGGCTGGCTTCTCCTTGTAGTAGGCCACATGCACCGCGTGCCGCACCAGCTCGTCCACCCCCTGGTTCTTTGCGGCGGATATGGGCACCACCGGTATGCCCAGCATCTCCTCCATGGCGTTTATATGTACCGTGCCCCCGTTGCCGCGCACCTCGTCCATCATGTTGAGGGCCAGCACCATGGGGATGTCCAGCTCCATGAGCTGCAGGGACAGGTAGAGATTGCGCTCAATGTTGGTGGCGTCCACAATGTTGATTATGCTGGTGGGCTTCTCCTCCAGTATGAACTGCCTCGACACCAGCTCCTCGCTGCTGTAGGGGGAGAGGGAGTATATGCCCGGCAGGTCGGTGACCTCGGTGGAGGGATAGCCCTTTATGGCCCCGCTCTTGCGGTCCACCGTTACCCCGGGGAAGTTGCCCACATGCTGATTGGAGCCGGTGAGCTGGTTGAAGAGGGTGGTCTTGCCGCAGTTCTGGTTGCCCGCGAGGGCAAAGGTGAGCACCGTGTCCTTGGGCAGGGGGTCCTCATCTGCCTTTACGTGGAACCTGCCCCCCTCGCCGAGCCCGGGGTGGGGCCGCCTCTTCTTCACCGCGGCGGTCTCCGGGGCCTTTTCAGCCTTTTCAATGGGCTGCACCTCTATCTTCTCCGCGTCCGCTAAACGCAGCGTCAGCTCGTAGCCGTGTATCATCAGCTCCATGGGGTCACCCATGGGGGCGTACTTCATGAGGGTCACCTCTGCGCCAGGGATCACCCCCATGTCCAGAAAGTGCTGCCGCAGCGCACCGCTGCCGCCCACGCTGGTTATCCGCGCCGAGGCGCCTATTTCAAGCTCTCTGAGAGTCATGGCATCCACTCCTTAAAACCCGTTCCGGGTGCGGTTAGTTTTATAAAACACCGCGCAGAATTATCTTATAAAAATGCCGGCGGGTTGTCAACGCAAAGCCCCGCACAAAAATAGCCCGGTCGCCATCTCAAAGGGATATTTTGCCTCTCCCGCCGGGATAATATTATAAAACCCGAAAGGAGCAACAGCATGAATCCCTTCAAACAGAAGGCCTGTCCCGTAGAGGACGGCATCGTCAGCTGGAAGACCCTCTCCAGCAAACCCTACAACAAGAAGACAGTGGACCCCTACACGAGGCTCCGTGTGATACTCATGAACGGCGCCGAGTACGAGTCGGTGTGGCTGGGCCACCAGATCAACCGCCACTGCTGCGACAACGACCTGCGCCGGGAGGTGGCGCTCATCCGCCGCCAGGAGCAGCAGCAGCAAAAGCGCATAGCCTCCCTTAAGCCCATTGACGAGAGCATTCTCGAGACCACTATCGGCTATGAGATGCTGGCGGTGGACCTCACCGCCGCCCTTGCAAAGCGCGAGAAGGACAGGACGGTAAAAAAGGCGCTGGATTTTGCGCTGCTGGAGGACTTTGACCACCTCTACCGCTATGCGAACCTCCTTGAGAACGAGCGGGGGATAAGGGCGGAGACGCTGGTGGGCAAGCATGTGGAGATAATGCCCGGCCGACCCACCGTGGCGCACCACCGCTGCCCTGCCGACGATATAAAGCCCTCCATCGCCCCCGACGCGCCGCTCTTCACCAAGCTCTCGGTGGGTATAATCACCGCCGCCGAGCAGCAGACCATGAACTACTACATGAACCTCGGCGCCTTCTACGACTCGGAGGAGGGCCGCAAGCTCTACAGCGAGATAGCCATGGTGGAGGAGCAGCATGTCAGCCACTACGGCAGCCTTAAAAACCCCAACATGACCTGGCTGGAGTGCCTTGTCATGCACGAGTACACCGAGTGCTACCTCTACTACTCCTGCTACGAGACCGAAAAGAACCAGCGCATAAAGACCCTCTGGGAGGAGCTCTACCAGCAGGAGGTGGCCCACCTGCACAAGGCGGCGTCGCTGCTGGAAAAATACGAGGACAAGAGCTGGCAGCAGCTCATACCCAACGCATCCCTGCCCGCGGCGCTGGTGCTGGAGCCCAGCAAGGACTATGTGCGGCATGTGATGGAGTCGGTCCGGCTCACCGCCCAGAGGGAGGACTACACCGAGGTGGCAAACCTCCCCGAGGACGCGGACTTCTTCGCCTACCAGCAGAAGGTGAGCCCCAAGGTCTCGGAGGTGCAGTCCCACAAGGTGATAAGCTCCTATATCTCAAAGCACGGCAAGGACTACCGCTACCAGGAGAGCCCGCACCCCATTGCGGCGCTGGACGACCGCGGATGCGACAACGTGAAGGTCGGCCTCTGCCGGGAGGAGGCTCTGGAGAGCGAGCAGGGTTCCGCCGCCGACTGACCGGGAGCGCCCGAGAATAAACAGGAAAAGCGGCCGGGAGCGGGTTTGCTCCCGGCCGCCTGCCGCTTAGATGCCGCTCAGTCGGCGTCGCCCAGCATCTCCAGCTTGTCGCCGGCGGTGGGCCTGTTGTCCCCGTGTTTTACAAACAGCATGGTAAAGAAGGCCAGCAGCACAAACACCGTCCCGTAGGGGAACAGCACCGTCATGCCGAACCGGTCCATCAGAAAGCCGCTGAAGATGGGGGTCACGGTCTGGGCGGCCATGCTGGCGGTGTAGTAAAAGCCGGTGTACCGGCCCACGTCCCCCTCCCGGCAGAGCTCCACCACCATGGGGAAGCTGTTTACGTTTATGGTGGCCCAGCCTATTCCGGCCAGGGCGAAGAGGGCGGTCATCAGCGCCGCCGGGCTGCCGGCGCGCTGGAATGAGGCGGCGAGGAAGGCCGCCCCCAGCATCAGCACACCGGCGAGGATGGTCTTTTTGCGGCCCACCTTGGAGGCGATTATCCCCACCGGGATGTAGGCCGCCACCGCAGCGGCGTTGGCTATGAGCAGGGTGGTGCTGTAGCTGAGGTTGAGCACGCTGCCCGCGTAGAGGGAGTACTTGCTGGTAATGGCGTTGTAGCCCATGAACCAGAGCACCACCGAGCTGAGGATGAGCAGGAGCGAGATGAATTCCCCCCGCGGCAGCCGGCGCCCGCCGCCCTGCGGCTGCGGGTCCTCGGCAATGCCGTAGCGCTCGCTCTGCTGGTGCATCTGCTGCACAAACAGCGGCTCGTTCACCTTCCACATAAAGACCACCAGCGCCGCCAGCATTATTATGCCTATCACTATGAAATACGGGATGTAGCTCATGAGGGCGTTTTTGGTGCTGCCGGTCTGCATGAGGGTGCCCAGCACCAGCACTATGATCCCTCCGGCGGTGCCCATCAGGTTTATTATGGCATTTGCCTTGCTGCGAAGGGGCTTTATGGTCACGTCCGGCATAAGCGCCACCGCCGGGGAGCGGAAGGTGGCCATTGCCACCAGCACCACCAGCAGCACCGCTATAAAGAGCGCCATCGCCCCCGGGTTTTCCAGCGTCCGCTGCCAGGCAAAGGCCTGCCTCGCCGGGACCACAAACTCGGTGTAGCGGGGGTCGGTGGCGCCGCTCTCATCCTGAACCCTTATGGAGCAGAACTCCTCCCGGGTGAACTCGTCGGCAATGCGCACCGTCTCCCCGCCGGGGGTGAGCACCGTGAGG
>CALXAK010000117.1 GCA_944386255.1 uncultured Clostridia bacterium | reverse complement strand
GCCTCTGCCTCCGCATTTGCAAGCGACGTGTACAAGCCGGTGTTCCGCAAAAAGGCCTCCGACCGGGAGATGCTCTGGGCGGGCAGGCTGGTGGTGCTGGCCATATCGGTGGTGGCGCTGCTCATAGCCGCCAACCCTGCCAGCGGCACCATTATGGGCCTTGTGGAGAACGCCTGGGGGGTGTTCGGGGCCTCCTTCGGTCCGGCCATACTGCTCTCCCTGTTCTGGAAGAAGCTCACCTTCCGCGGCGCGGTGGCCGGCATTGTGGCGGGGGCCGCGGTGGACATACTCTGGCTTGCCTTCCTCTCCGGTTCCACCGGCATATACGAGATTGTCCCCGGCTTTGCAGCGGGGCTGCTGGCGGCAGCGGTGGTATCGCTCTGCGGCAGAGAGCCCTCAAAAGAGGTGCAGCAGCTGTTTGACGAGGCGAGGAGCGAGATATGAGCGCAGCCTCCCGGAGCTGAAAACAGAATAACCAGCGACCCGCCCGGCGAACACCCTCTGCCGGGCGGGTTTTTCTGCGGGGATGGCGCTGCCATGCGTTTCGGATGCGCCCGGCCGAGGGATGCGGGAAGGAGCGGCGGCAGTCAGCCTCCTTTCGAGCGAGGTCGGTCCCCCGCTCCGCGCCGGAGTGGGGCTGCCGAAAACCCATGACCTCGGACGCGCTTTGCCCGCCCCGCCCCGGGCCGGGGCTGCGCCATAAGCCTTGACAAACTTTGGTATATTAATAATGTAAGTTAAATTTTTTGGAAGAGAGATGGTTTTTTAAATGATAAAGGTGGATATCTTCTCGGGTTTTCTGGGGGCGGGCAAGACCACCCCCATCAAAAAGCTGCTGGCCGAGGCCTACAAGGGCGAAAAGGTGGTGCTCATCGAGAACGAGTTCGGGGACATCGCCATTGACGGCGGCTTTCTGCAGCAGACCGGGGTCACAATTAACGAGATGAACTCCGGCTGCATCTGCTGCACCCTCAAAGGAGACTTTACCCGGGCGCTGCAGGAGGTGGCGGAGAGGTTCAGCCCCCAGCGCATACTCATCGAGCCCTCGGGCGTGGGCAAGCTCTCGGACGTTATAGACGCGGTGAGGGCCTGCGGGGACTTTGTAACGGTGAACGCCGCCGTGGCGGTGGCGGACGCCAAGAAGTGCCGGATGTACCTCAAAAACTTTGGGGAGTTTTTCAGCGACCAGATTAAATCCGCCGGGGCGGTTATTCTCAGCCGCACCGGGGACATCGGCGAGGATAAGCTGGCCCAGGCCCTCGCGGTAATACGCCAGCTCAACCCCGACGCCACCGTGATAACCACCCCCTGGGAGCAGCTGCCGGGCGGGGAGATACTGGCCGCCGCCGAGCAGAAGGCCACCCTCACCATGGAGCTGGCCGCCCTGGTGCTGGAGCAGCAGGGCACGGAGCATCATCACCACCACGAGCACGACCACCACGGCCAGGAGCACGAGCACCACCACGACCACGGCCCGGAGCATGAGCACCACCACGACCACGGCCCGGAGCACGAGCACCATCACGACCATGGCTCGGAGTGCAGCTGCGGCTGCGGCCACGACCACCACCACGACCATGGGCCGGCGCATGAGCACCACCATGACCACGGCCCGGAGTGCAGCTGCGGCCACGACCACCACCATCACCACCACGCGGACGAGGTGTTCTCCACCTTTGGCGCCGAGACCGGCAAAAAATTCTCGGAGCAGCAGCTGCGGGCGGCGCTGGAGGCCTTTGAGGACAGCGCCGAGTGCGGCACGGTGTTAAGGGCCAAGGGCTACCTGGACTGCCAGGACGGCGGCGGCTGGCTCTGGTTCGACTATGTGCCGGGCGAAATCGACATACGCCGGGGGAGCCCGCGGTGACCGGCAGGGTCTGCGTCATCGGCGCCGGGCTCAAGGAGCCGGCCATACGCGAGCTGCTGGGGCTCTGAGGAGGCGGCCATGGCAAGAGAGGTACCTGTTTACCTGTTTGTGGGCTTTCTCGAGGCGGGCAAGACCCGCTTTATACAGCAGACCCTGGAGGACGAGCGGTTCAACACCGGGGAAAAGACGCTGCTGCTCTGCTGCGAGGAGGGGGAGGAGGAGTACCAGCCCGACCTCTTCGCCACCGGCAACGTCTACATAGAGACGGTGGAGGACCCGGCCTCCCTCTCTTCCGCCCTGCTGCGGGAGCTGGTGAGGAAGCACCGGGCGGAGCGGATGATGGTGGAGTACAACGGCATGTGGCTGCTGCAGGAGCTCTACAGCGCCCTGCCGCCGGAGTTCATAATCTACCAGCAGTTCACCTTTATAGACAGCACCACCTTTGAGAGCTACAACAACAACATGCGCAACCTCATGGTGGACAAGCTGCGGGACTGCGAGCTGGTGGTATTCAACCGCTTCAGGGCCGGGCAGGACAAGATGCTGCGCCACAAGGTGGTGCGGGCCACCAACCGGGCCTGCGAGATAGCCTACGAGTACAGCGACGACAAGGTGGAGTACGACGACATTGTGGACCCGCCACCCTACGACATCAACGCCCCGGTGGTGGAGATCGAGGACAAGGACTTCGCCTGGTGGTACCGGGACATCCTGGAGGACCCCAGGGCCTTTGACGGCAAGCATGTCCGCTTCTCCGGCTTTGCCATCCTGGACAACCAGCTGCCCTCCGGCAGCTTCCTGTTCGGGCGGCAGCTGATGAACTGCTGCGAGGCGGACATAAGCTTTGCGGGCTTTGCCGCCGAGGCGGCGGTGGGGCCGCTGCCGGTGAAGAACCGGGCCTGGTACCGGGTGAGCGGGGTTATAAGCTACCGCCACCATGACATCTACGAGACCGAGGGCCCGGTGCTGCGGGTGGAGAAGCTGGAGCCTCGGGAGGCCCCGGAGCAGCCGGTGGCGTCCTTCCTCTAAGGGCCGAAAAAAGGATAAACCCCCCTCCAAAGGAGGGGGGGTTTCGCGCGGCTGCCGGGGGCGGCGGGGCGGAGTCTTGGCCGGAGGGCAAAGGATGAATAACGGGGAGCCCTTTGGCTCCCCGTTATTATTTGCGCAGCGCCCGTCAGCGCTCTCTCTCAAAGAGGCCCACCACCGCCAGCAGCAGGCCCGCCGCGGCGAGCAGCGAAAACAGCAGCAGCGCCGGCATAAGGCCGTAGCGGGAGAGGTTCCAGATGGCGGAGAACTCCCCGTTCACCGTCCACTCCAGCGTCCCGGCGGCGGCCAGCAGCAGCGCCGAGCCGATTGCACCCGCCAGCAGCAGGGCACAGCCGAATATCACCTTTTTCATTCCCGCTCCTATTTCAGATACCTGTACTTTTCCTCGAGGTCCGAGACGTCGAAGGGGGTGTCGTCCTCCGGCAGGGAGGCCACGTCCGCGAAGGGCAGGTCGGCCCGGCTGCGCACCGGCCACTCGGTCTTGCCGGTGACCTGGTCCCAGGGGCAGGTTATCTCGTAAACGTCCATAAGCGGCACCCGCTGGGGGTTGAACTGGGCGGGGCCCCGGCCGTTGTGCCGGAGCATGGCCTGGATGGCCCTGCCGTGGAGGCCGCCCTCACTGCCCCGGTCGATCATGCGGATGCGTCCCCGGGCGATGACGCTGCGGAAGTCGTGCAGGTGGCCCTTGTAGGGGTGGGAGGCAAGGTTCAAAAACCTGCCGAAGCTGCAGCAGCAGCGGTCGTCCCGGCGCCAGAGGTCCACCTTCTTGCCCTCGTGGTGGCTGTGCACAAACAGCCGCAGGCTGTCCCCCGCGTCCTCGTAGCCGAAGTTGAGCGGCACCACATAGGGCCAGCCCTCCGGGTCGTTGAGGCCCAGGAACAGCACGTCGCACATGTCCAGGATGCCGAGGATGAGGTCCTTTTCCAGCACCATTCTCTCGTAGTGAAGCATTTAAAAAGTTTCTCCTTTCGCCGGCCTACTCAAAGGGATAGCCGGGTGCTTTGTAGATGTTGTCCCGGTTGGGGGCCAGCTCCTTCTGGCAGACCTCCCGGTCCCAGTCCGGCTTGTCCACGTCCAGTATCACCACCGATATCCCCTCGGAGGGGGCTCCCACCACCTCCATAAGGTCCTTTTCCAGCCGGCAGGCAAGCTCCCTCTTCTGCTCGGGGGTCTTGCCGGGCCACATCTTAACGGTTATGTGGGGCATCTCGCCACCTCCTCACTTTGCGGCGGCCTTGAAGATGGCCAGTATGTCCTCGTACTTGAGGGGCATGAAGCTGCCGATGGTGTCGCTGCCGAAGGCCTTGGAGGCGGTGCGGCTCATCTCCTCCAGCCGGTCGGTGGGGATCTCCACCCGGTTCTCGCTGAAGCAGGTGGGCATGCCCAGCTCCCTGAAGAAGGCGGTGCAGGCGTCGATGCCGGCCAGGGCGGTGACCTCCGGGTCGTCCCCGTGGGGGATGCCGAACACCACCTCGGCGAACCGCTCAAACCTCCAGAGGTGGGCCTTGTAGACATACTGCATCCAGTAGGGGGTGATGATGGAGAGGGTGGCGCCGTGGGGCACGTCGTAGAGGGCGGAGAGCTCGTTTGCGATGTTGTGGGCGCTCCAGTCCTGGTTGCGGCCCACCCCCACGGTGTTGTTGTGGGCCACGGTGCCTATCCACATTATCTCGGCCCTGGCGGCGTAGTCCCCGGGGTTCTGGTGCACCCTGCGGCCGAACTGCACCACGCTCTTCATGAGGCCCTCGGCCATGTAGTCGATGGTGTTTATCTCGTCCGAGTCGGAGAAGTAGCGCTCCATTATGTGGGAGAACATGTCCACAACCCCGCAGGCGGTGGTGTAGGGGGGCAGGGAGAGGCTGAGCTCCGGGTTCATGAAGGCGACGCGGGGCCGGATGAGGTCGGAGCTGGTGAGGGCCTTTACATGAATGTCGGAGTTGTTGATGACGCTCACCGCGCCGCTCTCGCTGCCGGTGGCGGGGCAGGTGAGGATGACCGCTACCGGCAGGGCCTTCTGGATTTTGGCCTTGCCCTCGAAAAAGTCCCAGACGTCCCCCTCGTAGGGCACGCCGCAGGCCACGGCCTTGGCGGTGTCGATGGAGGAGCCTCCGCCGAGGCCCAGCACCCAGTCGATGCCCTCCCGGCGGCAGAGGTCTATGCCCTCCCGCACAAGGGACAGGCGGGGGTTGGGCACCACGCCCGGCAGCTCGTAGGGGGTGACGCCGGCGGCGGAGAAGTCGTCCTTTATCTGCTGCAGCAGGCCGGAGTCGTAGAGGAAGGGGCCAGAGTCGTGACAGATGAGCACCTTTTTGGTTTCCTTGCCGGCGAGCTCGGTGCCGCAGCTGCGGTGGGCGCCGTGGCCGAAGATGAACTGGGTGTCCACCATAAATCTGAAATCGTTGAGCATAGCCTTTTCTCCTTATCTTTTAGCCTTCAAAGAGGATATTGTACACCTGCGCGAGGTCGTCGCAGAGCCACCGGGGCTGCTGGGCCCGGAGCTCCTCGGTGTCCCCGTCCCCGTAGGTCACCCCTATGCAGGGGATGCCGTTCTCCCTGGAGGCGGTGACGTCGCTGTAGCTGTCGCCGATGTAGACGCAGCTGCGGCCGGCAAGGTCGGTTTTGAGCATGTGGGCCATGAGGGAGGGCTTTTTGTGCCCCTCCCCCAGGGAGTCCGCCCCCAGCAGGTGGCAAAAGTAGCGGCCCCAGCCCTTTATCTCCAGGATGCGCCGCAGGGAGTGCTCCCCCTTGTTGGTGACGATGCCGGTGGGCACCCTCTCCTCCAGCAGCCGCTCCAGTATCTCCTTCATGCCGGGGTACATGTAGGTGGCGGGGTAGTCGGTGATGTAGCCGTAGTGCTGCACCAGGTTGTCGCACATGCGCTGCAGCTGCTGCTCCGGCAGCTGGCCGAAGTTGTCGACGAATATCTGGCGGCCGGTCTTGGCGAGGTTCACCTGGTCCCCCCGGTAGGCGGGGTCTATGGCGAGGCCCTCCCTTTCGGCGGCGTAGTCGATGGCCCGCCAGACGTCCTCGGCGGTGAAGGCCACGGTGCCGTCAAAGTCGAAGATGACCCCCTCGAACCGGCAGCTCATATCTTCACCCCGAAGGGGAGCAGGAACTCCCGCAGCTGCTGCTCGTTGGGGGTGTGGCGGGAGCCGTTGCCCCCCACCTTGTAGGAGGCCACCGCGTTGCCCCAGACCACGCAGTCCCGGAGGGAGAGGCCCCGCAGCGCCCCGGCGATGAAGCCGGCGTTAAAGGCGTCCCCGGCGCCGGTGGTGTTGACCACCGGGGTGTCGAAGGGCTTTTCCTCTATTTCGGTGCCGTCGGGGGCGATGGCGAGAGCCCCGTCCTTGCCGACCCGGGCGATGACGGTGCGGCCCTCGGCCACAAAGGCCCGGGCGCTGTCCCGCCAGTCCTCCCGGGGGCAGAGGGAGTAGAACTCGTCCTTTGCG
Source organism: uncultured Clostridia bacterium (assembly GCA_944386255.1). Taxonomy (GTDB): domain Bacteria; phylum Bacillota; class Clostridia; order Oscillospirales; family Ruminococcaceae; genus CALXAK01. Next base: position 1,858 of record CALXAK010000117.1, on the reverse strand, counting down.
GAGCCCAGAAGGAAGGTGCAGTAGGGTATGGTGGCCATTATGGCCCGGCGCACGTTCTCCGGCACGTCCTCCGGCCGGGCGTAGCGGATGTTGAGGTCCAGCGAGGTGGGCACCCCCGCCTCAAAGGCGGCCTTGTAGAGCAGCGGCAGGTTCTCGCAGATGCTGCCCTCGTTTATATAGTTCATGCCGGAGGAGTGGAACCACCGGGCGGAGCGCACCCCGTCCAGGTCCACGCTGCCGAGGTCCAGCTCGGCGTAGGACACGTCCTCCTTGGGGAAGCCGTAGAGCACCCGCTCCCCCGACTCCTGGATGAAGGCGAACACCAGCACGGTGTTGAGCTCGGGGTTGACGATGGTGTAGCGGGTGTCCACCCCGGCGCTCTCAAGGTCCCGCAGCATGAACCTGCCGCCGTAGTCCCGGCCGATGGTGCCCATAAATGCGGTGGGCACCCCAAGCTTTGAGAGGGCCACGGCGCTGTTGGCGCTGGTGCCGCCGCCGGCGGCCACCGGGCGCTTGCGCTGGGTCATCTCGGTCTCGGACCCGCCCAGAAACTCCTTGAGGCTAATGGTTATATCCACACAGGCGTCCCCCACCACTATGGCGGGGCCGGTCTTGGAAGGGTTGTACAACATTTCTGTAAATCTCCTTCGGATTTATGTGGTATCTTTTCTATAATTCTACCATATCCTGTGGCTACATCAACACCCTTTTTCTGCTTTTACCGCTTTACCACGGGTCATTGAACGGGGGAAAAAAGAATGGTAGAATTGCTAATATACTGCCGCGGCGCCCCACGGGGAGACAAAATGCGGCAGGGAGGGAAAATGACCGACCAGCTGCTGCACGAAAAGGGCTTTTTAAAGCACCTTGCCGCCCTGGCGGTGCCGCTCACGCTGCAGAACCTGCTGTATGTGAGCGTCAACGCCGTAAACAGCCTCATGTTCGGCCGCTTCGGCGAGACCGAGATGAGCGGTTTCAGCCAGGCGGCGCAGGTTTTCTACATCTTTACCATTCTCACCTACGGCTTTGCCGGGACCTGCAAGATACTGGTTGCCCAGTACTGGGGCAAGCAGGACCGGGACTCGATACGCCGGATTGTGGCCTACTCCCTCAAGCTCGGGATGGTTTTCGGGGTGGTCTTCGGGGTGATATTCCTCTTTATCCCCGGGGTGCCCATGCGCATCTTCAGCGCCGACCCGGAGGTGGTGGAGCTGGGGTGCAAATACCTGCGGGTCACCTTCCTCACGGCGCTGCTCTACGCCTTCTCCAACACCCTCTACAACGCCTTTTCCGGGGTGGAGCGCACCTCGGTATACCTCTACGGCAACGTCACCTGCTACTCCATCAACCTGCTGGTGAACTACCTGCTCATCTTCGGGGTGTTCGGGCTGCCGAAGCTCGGGATTGTGGGCGCGGGCATAGGGGCGCTGGCCGGCCGGGTGGCGGAGGCGCTGCTGCTGGGGGTGCTGTTCTTCCGCAGCAAGGAGTTCCAGTTTAAGCCGGAGCACTTTTCCCTCGGCGTAAAGGGGCTGTTCCGCAAGGACTACTTCCAGGTCTTTAAACCCATAATGGCCCACGAGGTCATCTACAGCGTGGGCATATCCATGGGCCAGATAATAATGGGCCAGATAAGCACCATTGCGGTGTCGGCCTACAACATCTGCTATGTGCTGGCCTCCATTATGAACGCGGTTAACACCGGCTTTGCCGGAGCCTGCCAGACGGTCTGCGGCAAGATAATGGGCTCGGGCGAGCTGGACAAGGCCAAAAAGGCCGCCCGCTCCATGCTGCTCTACACCGGAGTGCTGGGCCTTGCTCTGGCGGTGCTGATGATGCTGGGGGGCGACTTCTTCATCTC
>CALXAK010000116.1 GCA_944386255.1 uncultured Clostridia bacterium | reverse complement strand
GGTATTCTATGCCTACCATTGCCAGCCCTATGGCAACATGAGCATTCTGCCTGCGGTCAAGCAGGACATGGCCGGAGTTGAGCTGCGGCCCAGCTGGAGGTTTTCCGTCGCCGCCGAGTCCGCTCCGGTCTACAAAAACATCTACGCCGAGGATACCGACTACATTGAAAGGGTTAAGTCCGGGCTGGCGGAACTCGAGAGGCTCAGCTTCCGCGGCCCGGAAAGGCGGGACGAGGAGAACCGCGGGTACACCGGTCTCAGCGACTCAGGAAACGAGTTTCAGCTGCTATTCTTCTTCCGCAGCGGCAACTGGAGCTACACCACGCCCTCCAGCGGAGCAGCTCAGCTCACCGATCGGGAAGCGGCGGAGCTAAAAGGCAGATACGAAGGCTGGATGCTGGAACAGGGCCTGCTTCCAGATGAGGCTGTGTTCTCGGTTCAAAACTGTGACACGCTCCGCTGGAACCTTGGCAACTCCGCCGGACTCCAGAGGGACCCTGGTGAATTTCAAAACGGGTCGGTTATGATTTAGTTTGACGAGCTGCACAACCTCATGAGCTTTTACTACCAGATAAACTGGAACGAATATGTGGCGACCGAGAAGATCACATCCGCACAGGAGGCCTACGAGCAGGTGGAGCTTGGGAACTTCGAGCAGTACCTCCCCTTTGAGCCGGGGGATGTGCTCTATATCGACGGCTGCGAGCTCGGGTATGTGTATGACACCAAGGGGTTCTATCGGCCGGTATACCGCTTCAGCGGTTACATCAACAGTCCTGATAATCTCTGGGTTGCAAACATCCCCGCCATGGCGGAATAGAAAACGGCGGACAGGGACTATTCCCCTGTCCGTCGCTGATATTCTGCCGCTATGCTGTCAGTCGTCCAGCAGCCTAAAGTTGTCCACATCCACAAGCCCGAAGGTGGTAAGCTTTAGGGAGGGAATGACCGGCAGGCTCACAAAGGAGAGGGTCATCAAAGGATCTATTTCCTTATTTACCCCGAGCTCCAGAGCTGCCGCCTTTACCTCGGCAATCTTCTGCTTGGCCTTGCGCACGCTGAGGTCGCACATGAGCCCCGCAATGGGCAGCGCAAGCTCCGCGACAACCTTCTGCCCGTTCACCACCACCATGCCTCCGTGCATTTCAATTATCCTCTGCACTGCAAAGGCCATGTCCTCGTCGTTGGTGCCGGCAACTATTATGTTGTGGGAGTCGTGAGCTATGCTGGTGGCCACGGCGCCGGACTTGAGCCCGTAGCCTTTGAGGTAGGCCTTGCCGATATGCCCTGTGGCCCTGTGGCGCTCCACCACCGCCACCTTTACAATGTCCTGCTCGAGATCCACGCCGCTGGCCATTCCGGCGTCCTTGGTTATAATCTGCCCCGGCACGAGCTGGATTATATGCTCTTTGGGTTTGCTTATGGCAAAGTCGGCGGGGGTCGCGCTCTTCACGTTTACCGTCTGGCCAACGCGGCGGATTATCCCCTCGTCCACCTCCACCTTTATCCATTCGAGTATCTCGCCCTCGGCAACCTTGCGGCCGTTTTTGTATACCGAGTCGATGCTGACCGACTCTATGTCCGAAACCACCGAAAAATCCGCTATGTAGCCTGGGGCAATGGCTCCCCTGTTCTTAAGTCCAAAGTACTGGGCCGCATTAAAAGAAGCGACCGTATAGGCAACCGGAAGCGGCGTCCCGTACTCTATGGCCTTGCGCACGATAAAATCGATGTGGCCCTCATCGCAGAGATCTCCGGGGTGCTTGTCGTCGGTGGCAAAGATGCACCTGCGCCAGCTGGCCCCATAGAGCAGCGGTACAAGGGCCTCGAGGTTTTTACCCGCGGTGCCCTGGCGTATCATAATCCACTGGCCTACCCGCACCTTCTCCACCGCCTCCTCAAAACTGGAGCACTCGTGGTCGGAGGACACCCCGGTGGAGGCATATGCCGCAAGGGAGCGGCCGGTGAGGCCGGGGGCGTGGCCATCTATTATCTTTCCTGCGGACAGGGCGGCGTAAATCTTGTCAAGGGTAGCCTTGTCCCTCGCCACCACGCCGGGATAGTTCATCATTTCGGCGAGGCCCAGCACCCTTTCATTACCCAGGTATTCCGCAATGGTCTCGGGGCTCAGCTCCTCACCGCTCTCATCAAATGGGGTGGCCGGAATGCAGGAGGGCACCATAAAAAAAACATCCATGGGCATGTCGGCGGTAGATTGCAGCATGTAATCTATGCCAGTGCTTCCAAGGATGTTGGTTATTTCATGGGGGTCGGTCACAACCGCAGTGGTCCCGTGGGGTATTACCTCTTTTGCAAACCTGAGGGGCATTATTATGGAGCTCTCAAGGTGAATATGCCCGTCGATGAATCCGGGCACGATGGTCTTGCCGGACATGTCTATCTCATTGTCGCAAGAGTAGCTGCCAATGCCCGCAAAACGGCCGCACTTCACGGCGATGTCCCCTTTTAGGAACTCCTGGGTGAAAACATTTAGGTAGGTTGCGTTCTTGAGCACAAAGTCGGCGTCGGAACCACCGAGAGCGGTGCCGATGACCTCGTCAAGCTCTTTTCGCTGCATAGGACGAGTACCTCCCAACTTTTTGATATATGGGTTTATTCTATCACGTCTGTCAATACCGGAAGAGCTCATTTTGAATTAAGTTTTGAGAGCACCCATTCTCTCGCTGAGGTTATGCCCTGTTCGGTGAGTGGGAATTCCCTCTCCTCAACATCGGTGGCAATGTGATAGCTAAAGCGTGTGTACACGCTGGCAGTTAGGTTGCCTGCGCTTTTATCCGGGCAGAGCCGGTACCTAAAGTCCCCCACGCTGCCTGTGTATATGTTGCCAAACCGGAACCACTCCAGGGTGGAAGCGGGAATTGAGTCGATTGTGTACATTGTGTCTCCTAAAATGAGTATATTAATTGCCGTTGATTTACTTTTGCTCCAGCTTCGTGGTAAACTAATCACAAGGCTGAAAGGAGTTTCAAATGAATAATACCATAAAAATTAAAAAGAAGAAAAGATCCTGGAGGGATATCCCCCACTGGATACGTTCGCTACTGATATCGTTGGTTTTTGCGTTTGCCTATTTCTATGTGATGCTCCCCGCCATCAACCTTCACAACCCCTCTTTTTACGTGTTTGTGTTCCTGGTCTCGGCGGTTTACTGCTTTGTGTCGCTGGTGGGAAACAAGGGCTTTACCTCCGCCCAGAACGCCAGAGACGCCGCGAGGGTGGTGAAAAATGTCTGCCTTGTGCCGGCGGTGATATGCATTGGCCTCGTGGTAATCTACATCGTTGGCACCCTGCTCTCCAGCGTTATAATCCGCGCCAACGCCTACAGCAACCTAATGCAGGTGGAGGTGGGCAACTTCGCCGAGGACGTGGACGAAATCTCCTATGACCAGATACCCATGCTGGACAAGGACTCCGCTCAGCGCCTTGGTGACCGGAAACTCGGCGAGCTCTCGGACGTTGTGAGCCAGTTTGAGGTGGCCAACGACTATAACCAGATTAACTACAATGGCCGGCCCATGAGGATCGCCACGCTGGAGTACGGCAACTTCTTCAAGTGGCTTAAAAACCGCTCGGACGGCATCCCGGCCTACATCCTCATAGACATGGTAACCCAGAACGTGGAGGTGGTCCGCCTGGAGGAGGGCATCCGCTACTCCACCTGTGAGCATTTCTCCCGCAACCTCATGCGGCACCTGCGCTTCAACTACCCCTTCTACATGTTTGACACCCCTCACATGGAGATAGACGAGCAGGGCAACCCCTGGTGGGTCTGCCCCAGAATGGTGAAGTCCATCGGCCTCTTTGGCGGCACCGACATCTCCGGAGTGGTGCTGGTAAACGCAGTAACCGGAGAATCTGCGTTTTACGAGTCCGACAACATCCCCACCTGGGTGGATCAGGTTTACTCCGATGAGCTGCTCATTGCCCAGTACGACTACCACGGCATGTACGGCAACGGGTTCCTAAACTACTTCTTCAGCCAGACCGGCGTCACCGTCACCACCGACGGGTCCAACTTTATAGCCCTTGACGATGATGTTTATGTATACACCGGCATCACCAGCGTCGGCGGCGACGAGAGCAACGTGGGCTTCATCCTCTCCAACATGCGCACCAAGCAGACCAAATACTATGCCTGCGCCGGAGCCGAGGAGTACTCAGCAATGTCCTCCGCCGAGGGCATTGTGCAGCAGATGAACTACCGGGCGACCTTCCCGCTGCTGCTGAACGTCTCGGACCAGCCCACCTATTTCATCGCCCTCAAGGACAACGCCGGGCTCGTAAAGATGTATGCCATGGTGAATGTGCAGCAGTACAACATTGTGGCCACGGGCGAGACGGTATTTGACTGCGAGGCGCAGTACATCTCCCAGCTCACCACCAACGGTATAATAGCCGAGGAGCCGCCGGAGCTGTTTGAGATCTCCGGCATTGTGGAGGATATGCGCTCCGCGGTGATAGACGGCAACAGCGTCTACTACTTTAAGCTCCAGGGCAGGGATGGCTACATCTCAATCAGCGCTGCTCTCTGCCAGGAGGCGGTGATAATAAACGTCGGGGATCTTATCCATGTAAGTCTCGGCAGTTCCGTCCAGGAGGGCGGCATACAGCCGGCAACAGATATATGGAGGTAAGCGCGCAATGGAACTGAAAAAGCTGTTTGAAAAAAGAGAGAGCTGCCGCAGTTTTGATGGGCGGCAGCCCGAGGCATCGGTATTGGAACGGGCGGCGGAGCTTGCGTCCCTTGCGCCCTCGGCGGTAAACCGGCAGCCCTGGAAGATGCTGGCGGTTACCTCCCCCGAAAAGGTTGCGCTGGTCGCAGACGCGGTGTCGGAGGAGGGCCACAACGGCTTCTGCGCCTCGAGCCCCGCATTTTTCGTTATGCTGGAGGAGCGGGAGTTTGCGGAAAAGCAGCCGGAAAACCTAAACAGCCACAACTGCACCTTCTTTGACATGGGCATTGTGACCGCTCACCTCTGCCTTGCCGCCGCGGAGCTCGGCCTTGGGACCTGCATACTCGGCTGGTTCAACGAGCAGAAGATACGCGAAGCCCTCGGCGTCGAGGACCGGTACATCGTGGCAATGGCGGTCGCGGCAGGCTACCCGGCCGACCCGGAGCCGAGACCCAAAAAGCGCAAACCCATTGAGGAAGTCTTTGAAATAATATAATAAACTACTCAGCTTTGAAAGGCCTGGTCATAAGCCCTGTGACCAGGTCTTTTAATGGGCAATTTTCGTATATGAGCGCATAACAGAGCTCGGTTATGGGCATTGAAACATCGTTTTCCCTGGCAAGGGTGTAGGCGGTCCTGGTGGCAAAATAGCCCTCCACGGTGCCCACGGTTTTAAGTGCGGTGTCAATATCCACCCCCCTGCCCACCATCTCGCCGAAGCGGTGGTTGCGGCTGTGCACCGAGGTGCAGGTGACCACCAGGTCGCCGAGGCCGGTAAGCCCCGAGAAGGTGCTCTCCTTCGCCCCGAGCTTAACCCCCAGCCTCGTCATCTCCACAAGGCCGCGGGTTATGAGGGCGGCTTTGGAGTTGTCGCCGAGGCCCATGCCGTCGCATATGCCGGCAGCCACTGCGATTACGTTTTTGAGCGCTCCGCCCAGCTCCACCCCGATTATGTCGTCGTTGGTGTAAACCCTGAAGTAGTCGTTGGAGAGGGCTTTTTGCACCGCCTGGTTGGCCTCATGGCAGGGTCCGGCGGCCACCACCATGGTCGGGATCTTCCTCGCAACCTCCTCGGCGTGGCAGGGACCGGAGAGCGCAACCACCCGGTGCTCCGGGAGCTCCTCCCCTACGGCCACCGAGAGCCTCGAGCGGGTGGATTCCTCAAAGCCCTTGGCCACATTTACCACAATGCCGCCGGCCTTCGCCTCGCGCAGCCGCGCCGCCGTCTGCCTAACGGCAAAGGACGGGGTGGCTATTATGACAATATCGCTGCCGCAGCAGGCGCCGATATCCCCTGTGACCTCTAGAGGCTCCGGCAGGACAATTCCGCTCAACAGCTTTTCATTCGTCCTCCTGGACCCCAGCTGCCGCACCTCCTCCTCAAAGGGGGACCAGATTCTCACAGTGTGGCCGTTTGTGCAGCAGGTGATGGCAAGGGCCATACCCCAGCCTCCAGCGCCGAGAATGGAAATATCACTCATGCTCTCGTCTCCAGTTTTGCGTTTTTAACAATTATGTATATGAGCGCAGGGCGCCGTCCGTCCAGCCTGTGACCGCCGGGCCGCGCCCTGCAGCCGGTTTCCCGGCAATGCTATGCATTCTGTTTGCCGACCACAATACCGGTGCCACCGGCATCCACATGGAAAGCCGCGGGGTATTCCCCCATGCACTCGATGAGCTGTCCGGCTATTTCGTCCTCCACATGCTTGCGTATGGTCCTGCGGAGGTCCCTCGCGCCGAACCTGCCGCCGTCACTGAGCTCCGCGAGCCTGGCGAGGGCTTCGTCGGAGTAGCTGAGGTCTATGCCTTTTTCCCTGAGCGGCTCCCGCATCTCCTCCAGCATCAGCGCGGCAATTTTCTTGAGCGATTCCCTGGAGAGCGGGTCAAACACCACGATTTCGTCTACCCTGCTCATAAACTCCGGCCGCAGGAAGTCGCTCAGCGCCTTCATGGAGCGCTCTCGGGTCATGTCCGAAACGGTTCTGCCAAAGCCTGTAAGGGCGGTTTTGTCGCCGGAACCGGCGTTGCTGGTCATGCAGATAACGGTGTTCTCAAAGTTGACCGTCCTGCCCTGGGCGTCGGTTATGCGGCCCTCGTCCAGAATCTGCAAAAGGATGTTCATAACATCCGGATGGGCCTTTTCAATCTCATCGAACAGCACCACGCTGTAGGGTTTGCGGCGGACCTTCTCGGTGAGCTGGCCGGCCTCGTCGTAGCCCACATATCCCGGAGGGGAACCTATGAGCCGGGACACCGCGTGCTTCTCCATGTACTCCGACATGTCGAGCCGGATGAGCGGGTCCACCGAGTCAAACAGCTCGCTGGCCAGAACCTTTACAAGCTCGGTCTTTCCAACGCCGGTGGGGCCAACAAAAATGAAGGACGCAGGCCTCTTCCTCTTCTGCAGCCCGGCCCTCGAGCGCTTTATGGCCCTGGCCACCAGCTCTACCGCGGCGTCCTGGCCGATTATCTTCTTTTTGAGCGCGTCCTCAAGGCCGGATATCTTCAGCATCTCGCTCTGCTCGACCTTGGCGGCAGGTATGCCGGTCCAGAGCTCTATTACATCTGAAAGATCCTTTGCGGTCACCTGTATGTCGTTGACCACCGGCAGCAGCTCGTCAATTCGCGCCTCGTACTTCATCTGCTCGCTCTTTACCTTGGCGAGCTTTTCATAGTCCGGGTTCTCGCTCTCGGCCTGCTCACGGTTGTAGTTTATAATGGACTGCAGCTTGTCGCTGAGCTCCTCGTACTCCGCGAGCTCCTTGCTGCGCAGCGCCCGGCAGGCAGAGGCCTCGTCCATGAGGTCTATGGCCTTGTCCGGGAGAAAGCGGTCGGTAATATACCTCTCGGAGAGCTTTACTATGAGCTCCACCGTCTCGTCGCTTATGTTAACCTTGTGGTAGCGCTCGTAGTATTCCTTAATGCCCTTGAGCATCTCGATAGTGTCGCTGATGGAGGGTTCTTCCACCTTTACCGGCTGGAATCTGCGCTCCAGGGCCTGGTCCTTCTCGATGAACTTGCGATACTCTGCAAAGGTGGTGGCGCCGATGACCTGAATTTCGCCGCGGGAGAGAGCGGGTTTTAGGATGTTGGCGGCACTCATGGCCCCCTCCGAGTCTCCGGTGCCGGTGAGGTTGTGGATTTCATCTATAAACAGGATGATGTTCCCCGCCTGTTTCACCTCGGAAATAAGCCCCTTGACCCGGCTCTCAAACTGGCCTCGGAACTGGGTCCCGGCCACGAGAGCTGTGAGGTCCAGCAGGCATATCTCCTTGCTGAGCATTTTGGGCGGCACATCCCCGGCGGCAATCCTGAGGGCCACGCCCTCGGCGATGGCGGTTTTACCGACGCCCGCCTCACCTATGAGGCAGGGGTTGTTCTTCTGGCGGCGGGAGAGGATCTGGATGGTGCGCATTATCTCCTTGTCCCGGCCGATTATCCTGTCCAGCTTTCCCTCCCGAGCCTTCTGGGTGAGGTTGTCGCAGTAGTTGTCGATAAACTTCCTCTTGGGAGCCTCCTGGCCCCGCGGCTGCTTCTTTTTGGATGAGGTCTCCCCCTGGCTCTGCTCCCCTGGGCCCGCAAGTCCCATAAACATGGATGGGAAGGTGGGCGAGCCGCCCTGCTCAAAGTCGCCATTCTCGGTGTCGGCGGGCAGCATCATCTGCTCGGAAAACGCCTCAAGGTCGTCGTCACTTATGCCGAACTTTTTCATAAGGTCTTCCACCGGCTTAATACCCAGCTCCTTTGCACAGATGAGGCAGAGGCCGTCGTTGGATTGGTTGTTGCCGTCAAGCCGCGTCATAAAGACCACTGCAGGCCGCTTTTTGCATCGCGAACACATTATCATAAAAAGAAATACCCCGTCAGAATCTTCAAGCTTATTGTTGCCATAAAACCAGCTTCTTAGAGATCGAAGCAAGCTTTATAGCCTGTAGAAAAAGGAAAACAGTATGGTCTTGTTGACCGCCAGCGTATCCAGCATCTGGGTGCCCTCGGCGGTCATGGCCAACACCCCTGATATAATTCTCACCACAATGTAATCAATTAGCGCACCCTGCAGAAGTCCAAACAGCGAGCCGAGCAGCCGGTTCACCGGGCCCAACAGCGGAACGCTGTTTACGCCGATGAAAAGGCGCATAATCAGCTTAACCAGCGCAAACGCAACCACCAGCGCCACCACAAATAGCACCGCGCGCACAATGGCGGTTACCGGGTCCTGCAGCACCTTCTCCACCAACTGCTCGCTCATGGCTGCGGCGTCGGAACCGGCGAGGTCGGCTATGGCTGCGGCAATGCTGTCGGAGCCGACAACGCCGAGGGCCATGAGTATGCCCACAATGCCGGTGTTTATCGCCTCAATCAGTTCCGCCGCAGTGGGGTTGGAGGCTATCTGCTCCGCAACCGCCTCCACAAGGCCGGTTTTAATAAAGGCAGAGTACACATACGGCGCACATTTTGCGCTGACAATTGCAGCGGCTGCAACCGCCACAAAAAAGCCCGCAAGCCTCAAAAGTGAGCCCAAAAGCCCCTGGCGGTAACCGGTGAATATCATAAGCGCCATGCAGAGCGCGAGCAGTATGTCAATAATAAGCCAAACCATATGCCATCAGTCTCCTTTTACAGCGGCGCTTGGTAAAATCTCAATAATGCCTTTATCTATTATTATAAACCTTGCATCGTGGTCGGAGGCAAAGGTATCAACCAATTCGCCTTTAATATTATATTCGTACACCTGGCCTTCACTTAAAAAATATACCCTGTCGCCGGTGGCTGCAACGTCCTCGATGCTTCCTAGGCCGTCAAGGGTGAACAGCAGCTCGTGGCTGCCGGCAGAAAAGGCCATGAGCCGGTTGGCGCCGGACCTGCTGTTGTCTCCAAGGGCCACAGCGCAGATTTCTCCGTCCCGGGCGCTGAGCGATATGAGGGGATAGTTTCCAAAGCTCTGCTCGTAACGCTGCTGGCCATCCATGTCGTAGACTAGGAACTCCTTGTCGGTGACCAGCACAAGCCGGTTGCCGTCAAAATATCCATCCACCGCCAGCGACTGCACCTTGAAGCTGCACATCTCCTCAAATCCAGCGGCATTTACAAGGTAAACCTGGGTGCAAAGGCCGGTGGAATCAAGGTCGGCCACAAACACCGCCGCAGTATTTCCGCCGTGGGAGGCCAACACCTTGTACGGGAATCCGTCCGAACAGTACCAGGTCATCACCTTTTCATAGCCGCCGTGCTCGTACACCTCGAGCTGAGCAGTATATCTCTCGCTCTCGGTGAGGGCAAAGAGGTCTCCATCGCCGGAGAGAGCGGCATCAAGAATGGCGTTTTCCACCTCGAGCGAGGCTATAAGGCTGGTGCGGTTGTAGAGCTGCAGTTCCCGGCTGCCGCGGTTGAAGAGCACGAGCCGCCTGTCCCCGGACGACGCCTGGGGGGAGGCAAAATTGTGGTTCTGCCGCAGAAGCTCCTTGCCGGAGTAGGATATGGTCACCAGCTGGTCGTCGGTGAGCACTGAGAACGCGCCCTTTAGCTCCAGCACCTTCTGGGGCACCGAATCGGAGAGCTCCGCGGGGAAGCCTCCGCCCAGCGAAAAGGTCACCTTGAGCCCGTCTCCTATATCCCTGAAGGTGGTTGGAGTGAGCGCGGAGAGCAGCACCACCAGCAGCGCAAGAATGCCCAGCGCCACCGCAAAGCGGGCCAGCCGCTTTACCCGGTACCGCGCGCACTTTTTCCTTCGTGCCATGGTGATTTCGTCTCTGGTGGTCATTCAAAGCTCTCCAAAATCGTAGAAAACTCCATCGAGATAAAGGCCTTCGGCGGGAGCGGTAAACATGGGAAGGGTGCGCTCACACGAGTCAAGGGCGGTTTTGATGTCATCACCGGTCATTCTTCCCCGGTCGACGCTCAAAAGTGTCCCCGCCATAATCCTCACCATGTTGTAGAGGAAGCCGTCACCCGAGACGGTGAACTCCACCCTGTCCCCTCGCCTTTGCACGCCGGCGGAAAAGATGGTCCTCACTGTGGCCTCCACCGAGCGGCGGCTGCCGGAAAAGGCGGAAAAATCGTGAGTCCCCACAAAAAGGGCGGCCGCTTCGTTCATCCTATCCTGGTCCATCCTGCGGGGGCTGTGAAGGGCAAAACCCAAAAGGAAGGGGTCCATGGCCCTGGAGTCGCATATTAGGTATCTGTAGCGCTTGCCGCGGCAGCTGTAGCGGGCGTGGAAACCGTTCTCCACCTCCCGAGCGGCGATAACCCTCACATCCCGTGGGAGATTGTGGTTCAGCGCGTCCAGCAGACGCCTTATGTCCACCTGACGCTCAACCTTAAAGGACACCCCGTACCGCCTCGCGTGCACGCCGGCGTCGGTGCGGGAGCAGCCCTTAATGTCCGGGCGCTCTGGAAAAAGCCTCCACAAGGCATGTTGGAATACGCTCTGCACCGTGAGGGCGTTCTGCTGTATCTGGAAGCCGTGGTAGCGGGTCCCAACATAGGACAGGGTGAGCAGGATGTTTATCTAAATCACCGCCTCAAACAAGCAGTTGGTGGCTATTACATAGCCGAACATGAGCACCAGCACCGCGGTGCCAAAAGCGTCCACCGAGGAGAAGTGGCTCTCATGCAGCCTGGTCCTGCCCTCGCCCCCCCGGTAGCAGCGGCACTCCATGGCCAGCGCCAGCTCGTCTGCTCGCCTGAAGGCCGAGACGAAGAGCGGCACCAGCACCGGTACCAGCGCCTTCACCTTCTCCCGGAGTTTGCCGGAATCAAGAGAGGCTCCCCTGGACTTCTGGGCGGACATTATCTTGTCAGTCTCCTCAATGAGGCTGGGGATGAACCTTAGGGCTATGGACATCATCATGGCCAGCTCATGCACCGGCATTTTAAGCTTTTTTAGCGGCGAGAGCAGGCGCTCTATGGCGTCGGTGAGCTGAATTGGCGAGGTGGTATAGGTGAGAAGGGAGCTCGCTGAGATAAGGCAGGTTATTCTAAAGGAGAGTATTACCGCATAGAAAAGGCCCTGCCGGGAAATCGTGAGCTTCCAGATGGTGATGAGCGGATCTCCCGGGATGAAGAACATGTTTATAACAGCGGTAAACACCACAACCGGAACTATTGGCTTTAGGCTCTTGGCAATCAGCTTAATGGGTATGCCGGATATTTTGTAGATGATGAGAGAAAACGCCACCGCGCCCACTATCCCGGCGGTGGTGGAGGCGGAAAAGAGCAGCACCACATACGCTATGACGAAGATGAGCTTGAGCATGGGATCCATGCGGTGTATGGGTGAACTGCCATAGATGTACTGCCCAATGGTGATATCCTTCAGCATAGGGCGGCGCCCCTTTCTTTCATCACCGCGGCAATGGCGTCGGCGGCACTGGTTATGTCATAGCAGGAGGCGTTGAGCTCAGGGCAGCCCTCCTTGAGGCGCAGCAGTATGGAGGTGACGGCCGGTATGGAAAGGCCAATGTCGCTGAGCTCCCTTGCCCTTTTAAATACCTCGGGAACACTGCCGTCGCAGAACACCTGCCCGCGGTTTATCACAATGACCCGCTTTGCATACTCCGCCACATCCTCCATGGAGTGGGAGACAACTATGACCGTGGCGCCCTTGGACTCATGGTAGTTTTTAATGAGCTCAAAAGCCGCCTTCTTCCCTCTCGGGTCGAGGCCGGCTGCGGGCTCATCCAGGATGAGCACACGCGGCTCCATTGCAAGAACCCCCGCAATGGCCACCCGGCGCTTCTCCCCCCCGGAGAGCTCAAATGGAGAGGAGTCGAGGTACTGCCCCGCCCCCACAAATCCCGCGGCGTCCAGCACCCTTCTGTGGATCTCCTGCTCGGAAAGGCTCATGTTGGTGGGGCCAAAGGCGATGTCCTTATACACCGTCTCCTCAAACAGCTGGTACTCCGGGTACTGAAAGACCAGTCCCACGCCAAACCGCAGCGCCCTCAGGTCGTACCCTTTGGCCCAGATGTCCTGGCCGTCAAAAAGCACGCGGCCCTTCTGGGGGCGCAGCAGGCCGTTGAAATGCTGGATGAGGGTGGACTTGCCGCTGCCGGTGTGGCCGATAACCGCGATGAACTCCCCCTCGCCGATTTCGAGTGACACGCCGTCCACCGCGGGTTTTGAGCCGGGAATCCCGGGGTTGTATGTGTAGCTAATATTCTCCGCCCGCAGAACTGCGCTCATCAGGTTTCCTCCAAAGGCAGGGGCTCAGAGCCTCCACCATATCGTCCGGGGTGATTATGCCTCTCGGCAGGTTTATCCCTCTCGCCCGCAGCTCTTGGGCGAGCTCTGCTGCAACCGGCACCCCGAGGCCCAGCTGCTTCATGCCATCGTAGTCCGAGAAGACCTCCCTCGGCGGGCCGTTCTTTGCTATGCGCCCGCCGGAGAGCACCACCACCCGGTCGGCCAGGGCGGCTTCGTCCATAAAATGGGTTATCAGCACTATGGTTATGCCCTTTTCCCGATTGAGAGAGAGGGCGGTGTCGATTACGGCCTTTCTCCCTCTCGGGTCCAGCATGGCGGTGGGCTCATCCAGCACTATGCACTGGGGGCTCATGGCCAGCACACCGGCAATGGCTACACGCTGTTTCTGCCCGCCGGAGAGCCTGTGCGGGGCGTAGTTGCAGTATTCGCTCATCCCCACCGTCTCGAGGGCGCTGTCCACGCGGCGGCGCATCTCGGAGGACTCCACCCCCAGGTTCTCCAGGGCAAATGCCACGTCCTCCTCCACTGTGGAGGCCACGATCTGGTTGTCCGGGTTCTGGAATACCATGCCCACCTTTTTGCGTATTTCGAATGTGAGCGACTCATCATTGGTGTCCATGCCGTCCACCAGCACCTTGCCGGAACCGGGAAGAAGTATGGCGTTGATGAGCTTTGCAAGGGTGGACTTGCCGCTGCCGTTGTAGCCAAGGACCGCGACAAATTCGCCTTTTTGTATGTTGAGATTTATATCGTGGAGGGCTTCCTGCTCTCCATTATAGGAAAATAACACATTCTTAAAGCTGATAATATTACTCAAATGTTAAAATTCCTCATCAATATAAATTGCAGTGCTGCCGCAGGGCAGTACCCCACCGGTGGAGGCCACCGGAATGCCTATCTCATCGCACTGAACCTCCCCCGGCAGCCCAGAAAAGGCCTCGGAGAGAAGGTAGCTCATGGCCGAGGGCGCAAGGCCGGTGGTGTAGCTGTTCACCGCGCAAAAAAGCGGCTGCTCACTCATGGCCCCGCGCACCAGCATGACAAAGTCGTAGATGGAATCCTCCATCTTCCAGACCTCGCCCGACGGACCCCGGCCATAGGAGGGCGGGTCCATTATTACACCGTCGTAACGGACCCCGCGGCGTATCTCCCGGGCCACAAACTTTGCACAGTCGTCAACTATGTACCGCACCTGTCTGTCGGCAAGGCCGCTCAGAGCCACATTGCGCTTTGCCTGGCCCACCATGCCCTTGCTGGCGTCCACATGGCAAACCGACGCCCCGGCTGAGAGGCAGGCAACGGTGGCGGCGCCAGTGTAGCCGAAGAGGTTCAGCACCCGAACCGGCCGCCCGGCCTTTGCAATGAGCTTTTTGTAAAGGACCCAGTTGGCCGCCTGCTCCGGAAAAACCCCGGTGTGTTTAAAGCCGGTTGGGGTCACCGCGAGGCGCATGCTGTCCCCCCAGGTTATCTCCCACTCAGGCGGCAGCTTGCGCCGGTATTCCCAGCTGCCTCCCCCGGAGGAGGAGCGGTGGTACACGGCGTCGGCCCTGTCCCAGAGCGGGGAGCGGCGCTCAGAGCGCCAAATAACCTGAGGGTCCGGCCGCACCAATATATACTTACCCCAGCGCTCCAGGCGCTGCTTGCAGGTTGCGTCCAGGAGCTGGTAGTCCTTCCAGTCGGCAGCGGCTCGCATCAGATTCCTACCCTTTCAACAATAAAGCTTGCTATCTCGTCCGCCATTCTCTCAATCTCGCCGGTGTCCTTCCCCTCGACCATAACCCTTATCAGCGGCTCGGTCCCGGAGACCCGCACCAGCACCCTGCCGCTATCCCCGAGCTCATCCTGCCTGCTGGAGATATACCCGGCTATCTCAGCGCTGTTCTTGTAGGAATCCTTCTGGGAGGCGCTGGCGGTGATGTTCTTAAGCACCTGCGGATATCTCTTTATTTCACCCGCGAGCTCAGAGGCCCTGCGGCCGCTCGTCTTAAACAGCGACAGGAACATGGCGGCGGTGAGTTCCCCGTCGCCGGTGGTGGCGTGGTCCAGCAGGATTATATGCCCGGACTGCTCCCCGCCGATGGAGTAGCCGCTGCGGCGCATCTCCTCCAGCACATACCTGTCCCCAACGGCGGTGCGCACAGCTTTAATGCCGTTTGCCGCGCAGTAGTCCATAAAGCCAAGGTTGGTCATCACGGTCACCACGGCGGTATTGCCCCTTAGCATACCCTTGGACTTCAAAAACATGGCGAAGATGGCGATCAGTTTGTCTCCGTCTATCTCCCGTCCCTGCTCGTCCACGGCGAGGCAGCGGTCGGCGTCGCCGTCAAAGGCAATGCCAATCTGACAGCCGTATTTCCTCGTGAGCTCCGCCACATTCTCAAGATGGGTGGAGCCAACGCCGGAATTTATGTTGACCCCGTCCGGGGAGTCGCCGGTGTAGTAAACCTCGGCCCCAAGGCGGTCAAATATCATCTTAGCGGTCTTGCAGGAGGCGCCGTTCGCGCAGTCCACGGCGATTTTAAGCCCTTTGAGATCGCCGTCAACCTGGGCGACAACAAAATCTGCATAGTCCCTTGCCGCGTCCTGCCGGTAGCTCACGGTGCCGATGGCCTCATCGCCCGCGAGCTGCACCTCCTTTTCGAGTATATAGCTCTCAATTTCCTCCTCAATGCTGTCCGGGAGCTTAAAGCCGTCGGAGCTGAAGAGCTTTATGCCGTTAAACTCCATGGGGTTGTGAGAGGCGGATATTACCACGCCAGCGTCGGCGCCATATTTCCTCACAAGATAGGCCACGGCGGGAGTTGGCACCACACCCAGCACCTCCGCGTCCGCCCCCACCGAGCATATCCCGGCGCAGAGCGCGGTCTCCAGCATGGAGCCGGAGAGGCGGGTGTCCCTGCCAATGACTATTCTGGCCCTGTGGTCGGTGTGCCGGGTCAGGACATAGGCCGCCGCCCGGCCGATCTTCATCGCAAGTTCGCAGGTGAGTTCGCGGTTTGCGACTCCTCTCACCCCATCTGTGCCAAATAGTTTTCCCATAATTTCATTCTCCATCAAAACTCAGCTGCTGGCCCTGCTCCCCCTTTGGCGCAATGCCAAGGTGCCTGCAGGCAGCCGCGGTAATGCAGCGCCCCCTCGGGGTCCTGGTGAGGAAGCCGAGCTGCATGAGGTAGGGTTCGCACACATCCTCCAGCGTGACCGACTCCTCCCCCAGCATGGCGGCCAGGGTATCTATGCCCACCGGACCGCCGGAATAGTGCTCCGCAATGGCCCGCAGCAGCCGCCGGTCCAGGTTGTCCAGGCCGAGGAAATCGATGTCCATCCTTGCGAGGGAGTCCTCGGCGATCTGTTTCGTTATTACACCGTCCGCCAGCACCTGGGCGTAGTCCCGCACCCTTCTCAGCAGGCGGTTTGCTATTCTCGGGGTGCCCCTCGAGCGCCTTGCTATCTCCATTGAGCCCCCGCCCTCGCAGCGCACCCCCAGTATGGCGGCGGAGCGCTCCACAATGCCACGCAGTTCCTGGGGAGAATAGAGCTCCAGCTTTAACAGCATACCGAACCTGTCCCTCAGCGGAGAGGTGAGCTGGCCGGCGCGGGTGGTGGCACCGATGAGTGTGAAGCTCGGCAGATTAATGCGTATGGATCTTGCCGAGGGGCCCTTGCCGATTATTATGTCCAGGGCAAAATCCTCAAGGGCCGGGTAAAGTATCTCCTCCACGCTGCGGGAGAGCCGGTGGATTTCGTCGATAAAGAGAATGTCGTGTTCCGACAGGTTGGTGAGCAGCGCCGCCAGGTCGCCCGGTTTCTCAATGGCCGGACCGGAGGTTACTCGGATGTTCACCCCCATCTCGTTTGCGATTATCCTTGCAAGGGTGGTCTTGCCGAGGCCCGGAGGTCCGTATAAAAGTATATGATCCAGCGCCTCGCCTCTTTGCATGGCGGCCTGCATATATACCTTTAAATTCTCCTTCACCTGCTCCTGGCCCAGGTACTCCTCGAGGGTTTTGGGCCTGAGGGAGTTTTCGTTCTCCACGTCCTCCCCCAGAGCCTCCGGCTCCACCAGGCGGTTGTCAAAGTCAAATTCAAACTCGTCCATATGGCACTCACCTCCTCCGGCTCAGGGATTTAAGCGCAGAGGCAATCCTCCGCTCAAGAGGCATACCTTCCGGCAGTTCCAAAAGCGCTTTTGACGCCTCCGGCCTCGAAAAGCCGAGAGCCATTAGGGCCTCCAGTGCGTCGTCCTTCTGCTGCTGTTCGGCCACAGCTCCTGCTGCCGCGCCCTCGGCGCCGGTCATGGGCCCAACCTTGTCCTTTAGTTCCAGCACAATCCTCTGGGCGAGCTTTGGGCCTATGCCGGAAATGGTGGTAAAGGCCTTGTGGTCCCCGGAGGCAATGGCCAGTGAGATGCGTTCGGGTGGAAAGACCGACAGTACTGCAAGGCCTATCTTAGTACCCACCCCCGAGACCGAGGTGAGGGTCTTAAAAAGCATCTTTTGGTCGAGGGTCTCAAACCCGTAGAGCTCGAAGGCGTCCTCCTTCACAACAAACTGGGTGTAGAGCAGGGCGTTTTCCCCGATTTCCGGGAGGCTGCCGTAAACGCAGGTGGGTATGGCAATGCGGTAGCCTATTCCGCCCGCCTCAATAACCGCTTCATCCGGGGACTTGCTTATCAGCCTGCCGGATACACTGTATATCATCGCCCAACCTCCAAACCAAGTTTGCCCGCCATGGACGCCGCTGAGTGCCCGTGGCAGATGGCCATGGCCAGCGCGTCCGCCGCATCATCCGGCTTGGGCAGATCCTTTAGCCCCAGCAGAACCCGGGTCATCTCCATGACCTGCCGCTTCTCCGCCTTGCCGTAGCCGACCACCGACTGCTTCACCTGCATGGGTGTGTACTCGAACACCGGCACCCCCTCCTTGCAGGCCCTTAGCAGAATCACTCCACGGGCCTCCGCCACCGGTATACCGGTGGTCTTGTTGCTGTAAAAGTAGAGTTTTTCGAGAGAGATTGCGTCCGGCTTCACCTTTCTAATCAGCAGGGTGAGCTGGTTGTCTATGGTGAGCAGGCGCTGCTCAAACGGGGTGCCCGCCTCGGTGGTTATGGCCCCGTAACCAATCACCCTAAAGCGCATGCGGTCAAAGCTGAGGGCGCCATAGCCGACTATTGCATACCCCGGGTCGATTCCCAAAATAACCATAGGCCATACAACACCACCTTATCCAGTGAATTATACCACAAAGGGGCACCACATTACAATTGCCGCAGCGCGGGAAAGGGCCGCTTCCAAGGAAGCGACCCCTTAATGCTGAATATTACCTTAGGCTTTCAGGCACTCTCCTGCTCGCGGAACTGTAGGGAGTAGAGTTCGGAGTAGATTCCTCCCAGCTCAAGAAGCTGCTCGTGGCTGCCCTGCTCCAGAATACCGCCGTCGGATATCACCGCTATCTCGTCGGCATTCTTAATGGTGGAGAGCCTGTGGGCCACCACTATGGTGGTGCGTCCCTTGCAGAGTTCGTCCAGCGCCCGCTGGATTAAAATCTCGGTGGTGTTGTCGAGGGCGCTGGTGGCCTCGTCAAGAATGAGGATCGGCGGGTTTTTGAGGAACACCCGCGCTATGCAGATGCGCTGTTTCGGGCCGCCGGAGAGCTTGACCCCGCGCTCCCCCACCCCCGTGTCGGAACCCGCGTCCAGGGTCATTATGTAGTCGTGAATGTTGGCGCGCTTGGCGGCCTCAATCACCTCCTCGTCGGTGGCGTCAAGGCGACCGTAGAGGATGTTGTCCCGAATGCTGGCGTTAAAGAGGTACATGTCCTGCTGGACAATGCCAATGTTGCGCCGCAGCGACTCACGGGTAAAGCTCTCAATGGGTTTGCCGTCCAGCAGGATGCTGCCGGAGTGCAGGTCGTAGAACCGGGGAATCAGGTGGCAGATGGTGGTCTTGCCGCCGCCGCTGGGCCCCACAAGGGCGTAGGTCTTGCCCTTTTCTATGGTGAAGTTCACATGCTTCAGCACGTTCTGGTCCTGCTCGTAGCCGTAGCTCACATCCTCAAAACGTATGTCCCCCTCCAGCCTCTGGGCATCCACGGCGCCCTTTTCGTCCGCCTCGGTGGGGGTGTCCATTATCTCCACAAACCGCTCAAAGCCCGCGGCCCCGCTCTGGAACTGCTCCATAAAGCGTATGAGGGTATTTATCGGGTTTATGAACAGGTTGATGGACACCACAAATGCGGAGTAGTCGGCAAAGTCGATGTAGTCGGCATACATGAAAAGGCCGCCGGCGATGAGCACCACCACGTTGAACACCTCGGTGATAAAGGTGGTGGAGGAGTGGAAGAGGCCCATGGCCCGGTACTGGTCCCGGCTGGCCTCCACCATCTCGCCGTTGCTAACCTGGAACTTTGCCTGCTCCTCCTCGGCGTTGGTAAAGGCCTTGGTGACCCTGATGCCGGCTATGCTGCTCTGGATGGAGGCGTTTATGAGGGCGATGGCCTTGCGGCTCTTGGCAAAGGCCGCGTGCATGCGGGCGCGCAGCTTCATGGAGACGAATATCAGCAGCGGCACACAGGCAAAGATTATGAGCGACAGCCAGACGTTGATGGTGGACAGATAGACAAAGGAGATTACAACCGAGACGCTGGAGGTGATAATGTTCTCCGGCCCGTGGTGCGCGAGCTCGCTCACGTCCGCAAGGTCGTTGGTCATACGGGACATTATTTTGCCGGTCTCGTTGTTGTCATAAAAGGTGAAGGGCAGCTTTTCAAGATGCCGGAAAAGGTCGCTTCGCATCTGCGCCTGCATTCGCACGCCCATCATATGTCCCTGGTACTGGATAAAGTAGTTGAGCAGCATCTTTATAAAGTAGAGAACCAGCACCCCTACGCCGTATATGACTATCAGCCGAAACTTCCGGTTGGGGATAAGATCGTTGAGCAAAGCCCTCGTGACCATGGGGTACACAACCCCTATAAACGCCACAGTAAGCGATGCCGCCATGTCCAGCGCAAATAGCTTTTTGTGGGGACGGTAGTATTCAAGAAATCTCCTTAGCATCCATTCACCCTCCCAAGCATCATGAAAAAAATGTCGAATTTCGTCGAGCGTATTAAAAAACCAATTAGGGAGCACCTTTTGCAGGTACTCCCTAATTGGTGGACGATACAGGACTCGAACCTGTGACCCTTCGCACGTCAAGCGAATGCTCTACCAGCTGAGCTAA
>CALXAK010000115.1 GCA_944386255.1 uncultured Clostridia bacterium | reverse complement strand
CCCACTTTGCCACCCCCACCCGCCAGATTCCGAGGTTTGCCAAGGTGGGGCTGCCGGGGGAGAAGTTCGAGGTAATTCTCGAGCTCAAGCTGATAGCCGATGTGGGACTAATAGGCTACCCCAACGTTGGCAAATCTACCCTGCTCTCCGCCATCAGCGCGGCCAAGCCTAAAATCGCGAACTACCACTTTACCACCCTCTCTCCGGTGCTGGGTGTGGTGCGGGTGGGTCCGGAGCGGAGCTTTGTGGCGGCGGACATCCCCGGCCTCGTGGAGGGCGCATCCCAGGGCATCGGCCTCGGCCACGATTTTCTTAGGCACATCGAGCGCTGCCGGATGTTCGTGCATGTGGTGGATGTGTCCGGCATTGAGGGCCGGGACCCGGTGGAGGACTTTGAGAAGATAAACCTTGAGCTCGGGGAGTTCAACCAGCAGCTCACCGAGCGGCCCCAGATCGTGGCGGCCAACAAGTCGGATATTGCAACGGCCGAGGCGATTGAGCGGCTGGAGAAGCATGTGAGAGCGAAGGGCTTTGACTTTGTGACCATAAGCGCCGCCACCAGGAAGAACCTGGACCTTTTGGTGAGCCGTGTTTACTCCGCCCTGCAGGAGCTGCCCCCGGTGCTGACCTACGAGCGGAACTATGTAAAACCCGCCCCGCCGGTGGGGGACAACTTCTCCATCGATAAGGAGGGGGACGACTTTGTGATCGATGCTCCCTGGCTGGAGAGGATACTCATGCAGACCAACGTGGACGACTACGAGGAGCTGCAGTACTTCCAGCGTGCTCTGCTGGACAGCGGCATTGTCGACCGGCTGCGGGAGATGGGCGCCAAGGACAACGACACCGTCAGGATAGGAGATTTCAGCTTTGACTACATTTCCTGAGGAAGCGGGGGAGAGCCCGGTAAATGCCCGCCTCAAGGGGGTGCTGGAGCTCGCCTTTCTGGGGGACGCGGTGTTTGAGCTGCTGGTGCGGGAGTATATTTCCCGGCAGATAGATACCTCCCCCGGCAGGCTGCACGCCATTGCTGTCCGGTATGTGCGGGCGGAGGCCCAGTCGGAGTTCCTGGAGCTCTTGCTCCCGGCGCTGCAGCCGGACGAGCTGGACGTGGTGCGCAGGGGAAAGAACTCCTCCAAAATGTCGGTGCCAAAGCACGCTGACCCCGGCGACTACCGCAGGGCAACCGCCCTGGAGGCGCTGTTTGGCTACCTTTACCTCGGCGGACAGACCTGGCGAATAGAGCAGCTCTTCCGGAGCATCCTGGAGAGCTATCCCATCGAGAGCATGCAGCAATAGGCGGAGAGCGGAACCGCTCCGCTCTCCGCCTTGCTGGGCAGATTCCTTACTTGCAGCTCTTGGCGCGGCTCTGAGAACCCTGAGAGTTCTGGGTGTTCTGAGAACCGGTGCTCCTGCGCTTCTGCTGGGTAGTGTTGCTGGACTTGCGGTTGGTCTTTTTGGTTTCAGCCATTTTTACATCCCACCTTTCGCTGCTATTATCTGCCGGGAGCCGGCGATTATTCGGCCGCGGCCGTGGGCGGTGCAATTGAATTTCTTGCCCACAGGTGGTATAATTATTTTCTATTGCAATAGATTTCTGCCGCGTTGCTGCGGCAAATGGGGGTATATATGTCAGGACATTCCAAATGGAATAACATCAAGCGCAAAAAGGAGAAGACCGACGCCCAGAAGGCCAAGATCTTCACCAAAATGGGCCGCGAAATAACCGTGGCGGTCCGGGAGGGAGGCGCCGACCCATCGGTCAACGGCAAGCTCCGGGACGTGATCGCCAAGGCCAAGGCCGCCAACGTTCCCACCGACAACATTAAGCGCATAATCGAGAAGGCCGCCGGCAGCGACAAGGCGGACTACGAGACCATAATCTACGAGGGCTACGGCCCCGGCGGCATCGCCGTAATCGCCGAGGCGCTCACCGACAACCGCAACCGCACCGCCGCGGATGTGCGGCACTATTTTGACAAGTTCGGCGGAAACCTCGGCACCAGCGGCTGCGTCTCCTTCATGTTCTCCCAGAAGGGTGTTATAATCCTTGAGATGGGGGAGAGGGACGAGGACACGGTGATGGAGGACTGCTTCGACGCCGGAGCCTCCGACGTGAACTTTGAGGAGGACGGCATCGCTGAGGTGGTCACCGAGCCCAACGAGCTCTCCTCGGTGCGGGACGCCTTTGAGGCCAAGGGCTACACCTATCAGTCGGCCGAGGTCGCCTACATCCCCGCCACCTACTCACGGCTGGAGGACCCCGAGCAGCTCAAGAAGATTGGCCAGCTCTTTGAGCACCTGGACGACTGCGAGGACATCCAGGAGTACTGGCACAACCTTGAAAACGAAGAGGATATTCCCGACTAAGGAGTTTTTTGATGTCCGAGTCCACTAAGCTATGTATGTGCTGCATGAGCGAGGTCCCCGCGGGGTCGCGAGAGTGCCCGGTCTGCGGCTATAACGGCACGCAGCAGAATCCGCACACCTGCCTTGCCATCGGCAGCAGGATAGCCGGAAGATATATAGTTGGCGGCGTGCTGGATTCCGATGGGGATTCGGTGCTCTACAGCGCGTATGACATGTCCTGCGCCCAGAAGGTCTGTGTCCAGGAGTTTCTGCCGGCATACGGCTGCCAGCGGTCTGCCGACGGACTGACGCTTCTGCCCAAGGAGGGCGCGGAGCAGCACTTCAAGGCCTCCCTCGGGGAGTTTTCCGCCATATTTTTTGCCCTAAGCCTCATCGATGACGAGCCGGGCCTTATCAAGGTGCTGGACTTTTTTGAGGCGAACGGCACGGCATATGCTGTGCTGGAGCGGTTTGAGGGTGTGAGCCTCAAGTCCTTCCTGAAGATGGGCAGAGGGGCGATGCGGTATGACCAGTGCGAAAAGGTGTTTGCGCCGGTCTTTGCCGCAGTGTCAAGGCTGCATTCAAGGGGCATTGTCCACGGAGGGATAAGTCCTTTCACCGTCTTTATCAACCGCAACGGCGACGTAAAGCTGGGCGGCTACGCCACACCCTCGGTCAGGACGCGGGGCAGCGAGGTAAACGCCAAGATTTTCGGCGGCTACGCCGCGCCGGAGCAGTACTCAAAAAACCTTGCAAAGACCGCGGCCACCGACGTTTACGGCCTTGCCGCCACCATATACCGCTGCCTCTGCGGGATTTCTCCCCAGGAGGCGGACCACCGTCGCAGCTACGACACCCTTCAGCCCGCGGTGGAACATGACCCCACCATACCCCTACACGCATCGAGGGCACTGGAGCTGGCCATGCTGCTCAACGACAGCGAGCGGACCCAGACGGCGGATGAGCTCTATAAGCAGTTGTTCGAGCCTGCGGGGCAGCCGGAGCCGGAGCTGGAGGATGAGGATGACCAGGAGCTGCTGGAGGAGGAACCGCAGCAGGAGCTGCCGCTAAAGGACCGCCTCAGCACCGAGTTCATAGCCAGAGTGGTAATGTTTGTGGCCATTGGCTTTTTCTGTATTTCGCTGGTGGCGTTTGCAATAAACGCTCTGTTGCCCGGCCACGTCCAGGACCCGGTGGGGGAGCAGCTGGAGATAGTGACCGTGCCGGACTTTGTGGGCAAGACCATCGACGGCGACGCATTTCTGGACAGCGACTTTGTCTTTGAGCTGGTGTACGAGTATCAGGAGGGCGCCGAGGCCAATGAGGTGGTGCGGCAGTACCCCCTGGCCGGATCCGAGTACAAGGACGGCACCACCATCACCCTCTATGTGAACCGGGTCAAACTGGTGACCATGGTGGACCTGCTCGGCCTGGACATGGACGAGGCGGTGGAGAAGCTGAAGGAGGCGGGGATATTCAACTACCGTCTGCAGCAGCAGGACGACGCCAACAACCCTCCCGACACGGTAATCGACCAGAGCGTGGCTTCGGGGGTGCGGTTTGATGTCTACTCTGAGACGGTTATAGTGACCATAGCCTGCGAGCCCTCCGATGACCAGCAGAGCGGCAACGGCTAAAAATCGACAAAACAAAAGCGCCCGCCGGAAATCTTCCGGCGGGCGTTTCGCTTTAACTTAGGTGTAGTCTCCGGTGTAGGAGATGAGAGCCAGGTGACGGGCGCGCTTGATGGCGATGGTGAGGTCGCGCTGGTGCTTTGCACAGGTGCCGGTCACGCGGCGGGGAATGATCTTGGAACGCTCGGTCAGGTACTTCTTCAGACGGCCAACATCCTTGTAGTCGATAACGCCGGAGCGGTCAACGCAGAACTGGCAGACCTTCCTGCGGCGGGGCCTCTGGGGACGCTGCGGGCGCTCAGGGCGCTCGGTGCGCTCAGGGCGCTGCTCGGCGACAGGCTGCTCGGTACGTGCAGTAGTTTCTTTTTCCACTTTAATCCTCCAAAAACAATGTTAAAACGGCAGGTCGTCGTCATCGCTGATAACGGCAAAATCATCTGCGGAACCGGTAGAGAAGGAGACTGGGCCCTCATAGCCCGAGGGCGTCTCCTGCTGCTGAGAGCGGACGGAATCGCCGCCCTGAGAGGAGCTGCGGCTCTCGGTAAAGTGGACGTTGTTGGCGACCACCTCGAAGGCCTTGCGGTTTTTGCCCTCCTTATCGGTATAGGTGCGGGTCTGGATGGACCCCTCCACCGCTATCATCTGGCCCTTTCTAAAGTAGCGGCAGACGAACTCAGCGGTGCTGCGCCACGCCACAACATCGATAAAATCGGTCTGGCGTTCGGCGCCCTGCTTCACATAGGAGCGGTTGACGGCAACTGTAAAGGTGGTGACAGGTATGTTGGACGGAGTATGGCGAAGTTCGGGGTCGGCGGTGAGGCTGCCCATTATTGCCACTATGTTCAACATTTTAGCCGCCTCCTAGTTTTCGTCCTTGCGGACAATGAGGGTGCGCAGAACGCCGTCGGTTATCTTGTAAACACGATCAAGTTCCGCGATAAAGGAAGGATCGCAGTTGAAGTTTATGAGCACATAGTAGCCCTCGACCTCGTCGTCGATCTCATACGCAAGCCTACGCTTGCCCCATTCATCCACCGACTCAACCTCGCCGTTCGCAGCTATAAGGCTGGTGAACTTCTCGATGAGCGCCTTCACAGCCTCCTCGTCGGGCTTGGTGTTCAGCACGAGAACGGTTTCATACTTTGCTGACATTGTTGACCTCCTTTTGGACTTTTGGCCCCTTGCGGGGCAAGGAATCGCGCAAAACGACTGAAATATTATATCAGTCAAGCAACCGGCTGTCAACATTTCCAGCGGAACGGAGCTAACGGGTTATGAGCAGGGCCACCACCGCCGAAAAGATCAGCGCAATTGCCCCGGCGATAATCACCGCGGCAAGGGAGGTGCCGCCCTTGGCCCTCAGAGCTGCGGACAGCTGCTCCCCCGGGCCATAGGCGTCGGTGAGGCGGTTTATGTTCTTTATGGCGCTGCGGCGGATCATCCAGGAGGCATAAAGGCTGCAGGTTATGCAGTAGGCCATGGAGATGAGGCCACATATCATCGAGGCGCTGGACCAGACGGAGTAGCTCAAAAACGGCAGCTGGTAGCCAAAGCTTGTGAGGTAAAGAGTTGCGCTGGGCAGCCCGCAGACCAGTGACACAACAAAGGACAGCGCCGCCATGCCCCAGAGCTTGCGGTATAGGAAGAACATGCCGGGGAAGATCAGCGCGCTCCAGTTGAAGGATATTTTCCTCGAGAAGGAGTCCTGCATCATGAACTGGTAAACATAGTACTGCCAGCTGGAGCCGAGGTACTGCCGCAGCAGCGACACCTTGACCCCGTCGATCTCGGCGTTTTCGTCTATGTCCGGCAGGAAGGAGCGCTCAAATGCCGGCCCGTTGCTGGACTCCAGCGGTTGACCGCAGTTGTTGCAGAACCGGTCGCCAGGAGAATAGGGCTTTTGGCAGTTGGGGCAGAGCGGCTGCTCTTGCGACTGCGCCGCCTGCTCGGCGGCGGGCGACTCCCAGACAAACCCCTCGTCGTGCCGGCTGAGGTTTGCGCACACCCCGGCGCTGGCATAGCAGGAGCGGTGGTGAGGAGTGCCGCACTGGGGGCAGACCACCACGTCGTCCCCTTCCTTAAATTCGTTTCCGCAGTATGGGCATCTCACGCCCTTTAGAGTATACATTTTGTTACCCCGTAAATACACGATTTTCCACATTATATATCACACCACCGGTTTTTGCAAAGCTGCCGTTGTTTGCAAACTCGGGGTTATGGTATATAATACTGTTGTTAAAAAAATGATGTGAGGTTATCTATGCTCCTATTGGACGATTACAAAATGCGTCTTGACACCGCAAAAGAGGAGATTGCCCAGATAAACAAGGCGGTGGATGTGGACTCGCTGAAAAAGAGACTTTCAGAGGTCGAGGAGATTGTTGCCAAGCCGGACTTTTGGAACGACCCCGAGGCCACCAAAGGGGTGCTCTCCGAGCAGAGCTCGCTAAAGTCCCGGCTGTCCGAAATTGACGAACTCACCTCCGGTTATGACGATGTGGCCACCCTGGTGGAGCTGGCGGAGGAGCTGGGGGACGACGGCATGGAGGAGGAGATAAGCTCCTCACTTGCCATTCTGGAAAAGAAGATTGAGAGCCAGCGTCTGGCGACGCTGCTGAGCGGCGAGTACGATGGCAAGAACGCCATCCTCACCCTCCACGCCGGCGCCGGCGGTACCGAGGCCCAGGACTGGGTGGAGATGCTCTACCGCATGTACACAAGATACGCCCAGTCCCACGGCTTCAAGGTGAAGGTGCTGGACTACCTGGACGGAGAAGAGGCTGGAATTAAGAGCGCCTCCATTGCCATCGAGGGCCACAACGCCTATGGTTTCCTTCGCTCTGAGCACGGCGTCCATCGCCTGGTGCGGGTGTCTCCCTTCGACTCCTCCGGCCGCAGGCAC
>CALXAK010000114.1 GCA_944386255.1 uncultured Clostridia bacterium | reverse complement strand
ATGGGCGGACATGATAGCCTTTGACTCCACCCAGCTGCCGGAAGGGGAGCACCACTACTGCGCCTTCCTCGGCAGACGGGACGGGCGGAGCGTCCGCCTCGGGCACCAGCAGCTGCTGGAGAGGTACCAGGACAGCCTTCGCATGGTGGAGCGCATCCCCGACGCCCTGGCCGGGGCCATGGGCAACCAGATGTACCTCGCGGTGTTCGACGGCAAGCGGGAGCTCAACCGGTTCTACAAGGATGGCCTCGCCGAGGCCTGACCCGGCGGCGAAGAAAAGCGCCCCCTTCCTCAAAAGGAAGGGGGCGCTTTGGCGCCCCGGGGGCCTCTGGCCCCCGGGGCTGGGCCGCCCGGCGGCCCGCCGCTGGGTCAGCAGCAGAGGGGGCCGCAGTCCAGGTAGTCCGCCATTATCCTCACCCGGAACCGCCTGCTCTGGCACTGCAGGCCCGGGTCCTCCGGCAGCAGGAAGCAGATGCCCCGCACCTGCATGTCCTGGCAGCAGCTGCCGCTGTGGGCGGGCAGCATGAGCATCTTGAACCCCCGCCGCTGCTCGACGGAGCAGCTGTCCAGCTCGGTGAGGGAGGCCGCCAGCGCCACCCGACGGCCGGGGCAGACGTTTTTGAGGGTGAGCTGCAGCTGCACCACCCGTCCGGTGCAGCCGATGGCTATCTCCCCCGCGTCCAGCACCGCCAGGTCCTGGCAGCCCTCGGCGGATATGTCAAAGGGCCCGTAGCAGCACCCCGCGTCCAGCTGAATGTCGCACCGGGTCTCCGGCTCCATCTTTTCGGCCATGAAAATCTCCTCCTCAGATGAATCTCCCCCCGCCGCGGGGCCGGGCTCCGGCTCCGCGTTTCCCTTGGGAGGTTTGGTTGCTTCGGCCACTCCCTCGGCTTTCAGCGCCGACATCACACGGGCGGACAGCTCCGCCGCGAGCTTTGGCAGCTCCTCCTGCTGCAGCAGTTCAAAATATCCTTCGGTGGCGGCGGCGGACAGCTCCCGGCTGCAGAGGCCGGAGGCTCCGGGTATGCCGACGCAGATGAGCCGGCAGCCCTCCGGCAGCGCCTCCCGCTCAAGAGCCGGGCCCTCCCCCGGCATGCCGTCGCTCATGAGCACCGCGAGGCAGCCCTCCAGTCTCTCCCAGAGCTCCCTCAGCGCCAGGAGCTGGCAGCTGCTCCCGCCGGGCTCCAGCCCTGTCACCAGCGCCACCGCCCCGGAGAGGGAGGCCGCCGGTCCGCTCACCGGGCCAAGGCCGCAAAGAACCCCCGCCGCGCCGGCCCTTATCCCGCCGCCCAGCAGCCCGTCCTCCAGCTGGTCCGAGTCCCTGTCCAGCCGCCGCAGCAGCTCCAGCGCAAGGCGCTTCATGCGCTGCATGGGTTCCCCGCCCATGCCGCCGGAGCAGTCCAGCAGCAGCATTACCTGTTTAATTGGTTCCGCGGCCAACGGGCCCGCCCGGTTGTCCTGCAAAATGATCTTCCTTTCCTTTTGCTTCTACCAACAGGTTATGACGGCTGCCCGCCGGTTGATTACCCCCGGCAAAAAAAGCCCGGCGGCGGCTTTTTGGGACAAAAAAAGCCCCCCGGTGGCGGGGGGACTCTTTCGGGCTGGGCAAGGCGCTTCAGATTTTAAATGCACGGTCCACCGGCAGGGCGAAAACTATGCCCCCGGCCTCGGTGGAGAGGCCGAACTCCCGGTTCACCGCCTCCATGATCCCGCCGCGAAGGCTGTTGGGGGCGAGGATCATGAGTATCTCCTTCTCCTGCTGCAGGAAGACCCGGTGCAGCTGCTCCCCCGCCTCGGAGCCGGCAAGGCGCGCGCGCACCACAGTGCCGCCGGTGGCCCCGGCCAGGCGGGCGGCGTGCATCACCCCGTCGGTGAAGCCCTGGTTCACCGCCACCAGTATGAGGCTGTGGTCGTATTCGCTCTTCATGTAGTCGGCTCCTTCCGTGTCCGGGACCTGCCCGGTGGTTCTGCTTATAATGGCGGCCAGCAGGTTGCTGGCGGCGCAGGGGGAGAGGATCATGGCAATGCCCTGCCCCCGGTCCACCGCGTCAAAGCTGCCGGAGAGCTCCCTTGCCAGCGCCTTCATGGCCCGCTCCTCTGCAAGGCTCAGCAGCACGTCCTTGTCGCTGGTGCCAAGGCCCAGGATGTCCATCATCTCGGA
The DNA here is from genome assembly GCA_944386255.1 of uncultured Clostridia bacterium. Taxonomy (GTDB): domain Bacteria; phylum Bacillota; class Clostridia; order Oscillospirales; family Ruminococcaceae; genus CALXAK01. The sequence continues at coordinate 3,609 of CALXAK010000114.1, read as the reverse complement.
TGAAGCGGTGCCGTGGCCGGTGAACTGCAGGTGCATTGGTATGTGGCGGCTCTTCAAATACTCTATCATGCTCTGGCCGGAGCCCCGCCGGATGACCGAGAGCAGCAGCCTAAGTGGTCTTTGCCCGCTCAATCAGCTCGCCTCCTCGTCGTAATAGATAATGATGTCCTCCACCTGGCTCAGCTCGCCGGTGGCCCGGCGCAGCCTGCTGCGGCGGCGAAGTTCCCCGCCGAGGCCCATGAGCTGGATGGTGACCGGGGGCGCCGCCGCCACCAGCGCCACCAGACCGAAGGCGTCGGTCATGAGGTCCCCGCCCAGCGCCGAGCAGGCCCCCATTGCAAGGGGCAGCATGAAGGTGGTGGTCATGGGTCCGCTGGCCACACCGCCCGAGTCAAAGGCTATGCCGGTGTAGATGGGCGGCACAAAAAAGCTGACGGCGAGGGCCACCGAGTAGAAGGCCAGCAGGAACCACCAGAGCGGCAGCGAGCAGACCACCCGCAGCATGGCAATGCCCACTGCGGCGCCCACCCCCACCGAGAGCCCGAGGCCGATGGCCCGCTCCCCTACGGCGCCGTTGGTGACCTCCGCCACCTGCTTTTTGAGGGTGTAGACCGCCGGTTCCGCCGCCACCACAAAGAACCCCGCCGCCGCCCCAAAGGGCACCAGCAGCCAGCGGCGGCTCGCGGCGAGGCCGGAGCCTATGAGCTGGCCAGCCGCCATGAAGCCCACGTTGGCCCCGGTCAGAAACAGCACCAGGCCCAAAAAGGTGTAGACAAGCCCCACGCTTATGCGCAGCAGCTGGTGGGGCCGGAACCTGCGGCAGAGCAGCTGGAAGAGCAGGAACACCCCCACCAGCGGCAGGAAGGCCGCCAGCACCTCCCGGGCGTAGCCCGGCAGCGCCGCCACCAGCGCCCGGAAGGCGTCGGCGGTGGTGAGCACCCTGGCAATGGCGAAGGGCTCGGTCTCGGCGGTGGGTTTAAAGAATATGCTGAGGGCCAGCACCGAAATTATCGGACCCACGCTGCAGAGCGCCACAAGGCCGAAGCTGTCCTCCCCGGAGCGGCTGTCCCCCCGCACCGAGGCCATGCCAGCGCCGAGGGCCATTATGAAGGGCACGGTTATTGGCCCGGTGGTAACTCCCCCAGAGTCGAAGGCGGCGGGGATAAAGCTGCCGGGTGCAAACGCCGCCAGCAGCGCCACCGCCGCGTAGAAGATGAAGAGCAGCCGCCGCAGCGGCGCGCCCTTCGCGGTGCGCAGCATGGCCAGCACCAGGAACGCCCCCACCCCCAGCGCCACCGAGAGGATCAGCACTGCGTTCGGTATTGAGGGCACCTGCTGGGCCAGCACCGAGAGGTCCGGCTCCGCCACCGTTATCAGCACCCCAAGGGCAAAGCAGACCAGCCCCGGCAGCAGGAGGCCCCGGGCCCGGGTGAGCTCCACGCCGATGCCCTCCCCGAGAGGGCTCATGGACATGCCGGAGCCGATGGTGAAAAGGCTCATGCCGAAGATCAGCATGAGGGTGCCGAAGAGGAACAGCACCATCACCCCCGCCTGCAGCGGAGCGGCGGTGACGCTCATCAACAGCACCAGCGCCACAATGGGCAGCACGGTGCCGGCCGACTCGAGAAAGTTGTCCCTTAGCTGCTTCAAACGCCGTCCCTCCGGTTGGATGTTTTGTTTCTATATAATTATAACCCATGGCTGGCATTTTCGCAAAGCCCCGTCGGTGGGGGACATGGGCGGTGTGGTGCAGGTTGCCGGCACGAGACGGGTGAGCGGGGACGGCGGGGGCGAAACCGGCTGGAGGGCGCGGGTAGAAAGAACTGGGCAGGCGGGCAGAGGGCCGCCCGCCGGACCTGCCCGGGGTTGCCGGAAGGGCCGGAAATGTGCTAGGCTTTTAAAAAAGCGAGGAGGCTGCGCATGAACACCGCAATATACTACTTTTCCGCCACCGGCAACACCCTCACCACCGCCCGGATGCTCCGGCAGCTGCTGCCGGAGAGCGAGCTCTTCCCGGCGGCGGAGCTTATGAACCTGCCCCGGGTGGAGGCGCCCGCCGGGGCGGTGGGGCTGCTGTTCCCGGTCTACTACGGGGACATGCCCTACCCCATGCGGCAGCTTATATCCCGCATGGTGTTCCGGCCGGACAGCTACCTCTTCACCCTCACCACCTGGCGGGGCCACGAGGGGGACGCCCCCCTTCGGGTGGACCAGCTGCTGCGCACAAGGGGCGCAAGGCTGAGCCTCGCCCTCGGCATACCCATGCCGGGCAACAGCTTTATCAACCCGCCGGAGCTGGACCGGGAGCACCTACAGCTGCAGCGCCAGCGGGTGGAGCAGCTGGCCCCGAGGATACTGGCCCGGGAGGACAGCTTTAAGCCCCGGGACCAGCTGCTGCCGCTCTCGCCGGTGGGGGCGCCCAAAAACTTCCGGGGCCTTGAGGCGGAGGGGAGCTGCACCGGCTGCGGGCTCTGCGCAAGGCTCTGCCCCATGGGCAACATCGAGATAAAGGACGGGCGGGCGATTATCGGCGACAGCTGCTGCACCTGCCTCTCCTGCTTCCACTGGTGCCCCAACGAGGCCATCTGGATGAGCCGGGAGCCCAGCGTTGCCCGGCGCAGCAAGTACCACCACCCGGAGGTCACCGCCGGGGACATAGCTGCCTGCCGCGGGCAGGGCCCGGCGCACTAAGGGCCGGAGCGCCCCGCCGGCGGAAGCAGAGGCAGCCGGCGGCCGGAGCGGTTGGAACGCAGGCGGACCGGGAGGCCGCAGCATGGCCGCCTCAGGGCGAGCAAACTACGCCATAGGCGAGGAGGTCGGGATGAAGATCGATTGCGTTTGGGAGCACAACGGGGACGACACCCTGCTGCACGCGGCGAATCTCCCTGGAGCCTACACCCGGGGGCCCAGCCTCGAGGCGGCGCTGGAGAAGATGCCGGCGGAGGCCGCGGCCTACCTCAGGTGGAGAGGTGGGGAGGTTCCCGGGAGCCTTGAGGTGGAGGTGGTGCAGGACGCGCCCTGCTCCTTGCAGGTTGCGGACGCGGACTCGGATGTGCTGTTCCTTTCGGAGAGGGAGCCGCTTTCCCGGCAGGAGTACGCGGAGCTAAAGCGGCTGGCTCTAAAGTCCGCCGGGGACTTCCTCCTGCTCTACAGCAGCGTCCCCTGCAAATCTGCGAGCGCCGCTCCCCCGCGGCCCACCTTCTACGGCCAGACGCCGGCGACCGCCCGGGAGATGTACCGGCACACCAAAAATGTAAACTCCTACTACTTCGGCGAGATAGGGGTGCGGGCGGACAACCAGGGCAGCATACTGGACTGCCGCCGAAGGGGCTTTGAGCAGCTGGAGCAGCTCCCGGACTTGCTCAGCAACCGGGTGTTCGAGGGCAGCTACGGCGAGAGCTGGACCCTTCGCAAGCTGCTGCGCCGGTTTATCTGGCACGACCGCATACACGGCAAGGCCCTGTACCGCATGGCCGCCAGGGTCTTTGGCGAAACTTCGGTTGCAAACCCCTTCTGCAGCTGAAGAGCTCATACAGTTCCCGCCTGCGTCCCCCTCCCTTCGAGGCAGCAAAAAAGCACCGGTTCATCTGAACCGGTGCTTTTGGTGGT